>JAJQHF010000072.1 GCA_021199975.1 Candidatus Gastranaerophilales bacterium | reverse complement strand
ATGTTTTCCTTTTTTATTATTTATAATATCATTTATTCTCCCAGTGTAATAAATTTTTGTGCTGCTTCTATAATATCAAGCCTGCCATCTTTGTCAGCATCTTTAAAAAACAGAGCTGCAGCTCCTATACCGGCTGCCATTCCACCTATATATTTACAATTAACTTTAATATTTTTAGGTATTTTATGAAATGGCTATCATTTGTCCTTATAGTTTCTTAATAGCACTTAGTATATCTATATCTTTAATCTTAGGTGTTTCCACATAATTTGAGAATACAATTCATCATAATTTCCATAAATCACCTTTAAAACTATCTTTCGCCCAAGCCTTAAGTGACTGTATTTGACTTCCAAGTTCTTCTACACTCTGACGAAGCTCTTTTAGATATTTATCATTTCCAACATCAACTCTTTTGTTTTTCGCCGCCATAGACATACCGACAGTGGCTGCACCTGCAATTGCAAGACCTGCCAAACCCATTGCCAGTTTTTTCTTACCATCTTTTTTTGTTTCGGGTGATTTTACCGGTTCAAAAACAATCGGTTTCTTAGTATTTTTAACAGATAAACTGCTGTCAGATGCATTGATTTTTTCTATCATGTTTTACTTTTCCTTTCCTTTATTTAACTTACAGTTATATTAAAACATTAAGGCTTGAAATTTTGTCAGGGCTTCAAGTTCCCCCCCCTAGACAAGGTTCAAAGCCTTATGGGGATTGAAAAAATACATTTTAATATTTCTTAATATTTACAATTTAGGTGAATTCGCTAAACAATCGCAACACTAAATTCTTGAAATTTTTCATTGGGTGTCATATAATTAAGGATTTTCATAGGTCTATTGTTAATCCAATCTTCAACAAGTTTAATCTTATCTTCACTTATTGTATCAAAATTAGTTCCTTTTGGGAAAAATCTTCTGATAATTCCGTTAATATTTTCTACTGTGCCTTTCTCGTAGCTTGCATAGGGCTTACAAAAATATGATTGAATGTTAAGCTCTTTGTTAATTTTTTCATGATTTGAGAACTCTAATCCGTTATCATATGTTATACTTTTAACTGTATTTGAATACGGTTTCAAGGCTTTTAAAATAGACGCAGCGGTTTCTTTTGAAGTTTTTGAAGCCGTTTTTCTAATTATTGTTTTGCGGCTTAATCTGTCAACCAATACAGTAAGACAGCTGTTTCTTTTTTTGCCTTTTGTCCTTCCTGATTCAATACTATCACATTCATAATGACCTGTTTCAAGTCTTAAATTAATTTCTTCCGGTCTTAAATCTATATCCGTTCTGTTTGGTATATGTGATTTCATTGGTTTAATTAATGCTTTCTTCCTTGGTTTTCTTCCTACTTTTCTTCTTAACAGATATTTGCACAGATTTAATTTAGAATTTGTTTTGTATATGTATCTGTATATTGTTTCATGGTGTATTGATATATTGTATTTTGTTTTCAATAATCCTGATATTATTTCAGGTGAATAACCGTATTTAAGCTTTTCTTTTATATATCTTTTAATATTTATATCCTTTATTCTTTCTCTAATATGTTTTTCTCTCCATTTTTTTATTACATTTATATGCGTTTGTGAACCAATGTAATTTCCTCTATAGAATACAGCTTCTTTTCTTTTTAATTCTCTTGATATTGTACTCGGACTTCTTCCTAAAATATTTGCAATGTTTCTTATTGATAAACCTTTACTATGTAATATTGTGAGTTTATCTTTTTCTTCTGATGTTAAATGTCCTTTATTAACTATAATTGTTTTCTTGTTTGATGTTTCCATTTTCTTAACTCCTTTTTTACTTTCTTTATTATATTTTAGAGTTAAGTGTTGCGTTTTGTAAAAGAATTCAGTTATTTACAATTTAATTTATTCAAAGTGTAAGTTGGGCATACTTGAACTAACCAACTATACAATTGAATAAATTCATAGTTGATATAAAAATAAAAGTAATTTAGCGAAAGTTAAATTACTTTTATTTTTTTGGGTGAATTTATGAAAAAATTTTTTACTGTCTTGTTTATTGCTTTAAATTTGAGTTTATGTGCCTTTGCTGATGAATTGCAGGATGTTCAGTGCTTTTTTAACCAATATATAGATGCGGCTAACAGTTATAGCAATGACTATTTTGATTATTACAGCGAAGATGCAAAAATAGTAAGGGTCGTAGAAAAACCTGACGGAACAAAAGAAGCCGTAAATATACCTCTTTCAAGATATAAAGAAGAGGCAAAAAAATCCACTGCTTTAATGAAATTAAGGAAGTACAAAAACAGATATTTAAACGTGAAAATTTTTCCTCATGGCAAAGATTATAAAATAGTTGCAATGAGAATGCCTTCAACAAGCGATTATAAAATTCCGGCTCATTTTATTGTAGGAAAAAATGATAACGGTGAATGGAAAATCAAAGAGGAATCCATGAATACAAAAGTTCAAAAATTTTTAAGAGAAGGTTAGATGATGTTGTTATTGTCATCAATTTGAACAATTGAAGGTTTAAATTTTTTCGCTTCATCGGGAGTCATTTTGGCATAAGCGCATATAATTATTTTATCGCCGATTTGTGCTTTTCTTGCGGCTGCGCCGTTAAGACAAAAATCTTTTTCGCCTTTTTTGCCTGCAATAATATATGTTTGAAATCTTTCGCCGTTATTAATATTTAAAATATCAACTTTTTGCCCTTCTGATAAGCGGGCTTTTTCTAAAATAGCCGAATCAAAGGTAATAGAACCGACGTTATTTAAATTTGAATCAGTTACCGTATCTCTATGTATTTTTGCATATAAAAAATCAAGTAACATAATATAATTTCTCTTTCAGAGCTATTTTATCAAAAACATAGTTTAAACAAATATAATTTTTTAAAATTTAACAAAAGTTTTAAAAATTTTTTTGATAAACTAGCAAAAAAAAATATCAGCGCTTTTTAAATACAACGGAAATAAAAAGAATTTTTTATGCGCATTAATAATATACAATCACAACAATCAGATTACCGAAATAAAAACATAAGCTGCAAAGGAGGAAGAGAAGTTCTCAGAACTTTTTCCGATCCTGATTCCTTGATGCAGACAATTTTTTTGGAATCATTTGTAACTGGAGGAAGAGGCAAAAAAGCTTATGAAAGAAACGGATTCCCCGAATTAAGGGAAAGAGCTACCGATGATATAATATCTGCTGTTTTTTGGATGAAAGGAGTTGATATATTTAATAAGCTCGGAAATAAGTTCGGTGAGAAAGTTTTAAAACTTCCGACGGTAAATTTTGATGTAGGTAAAGATGAGTTAAGAGATCCGTTTCAAAATGTGATTTCAGATATAAATGTTAATTCAAATTCCAAACAGGCAGCCTCTCTTGAGAAAAAACTTGCTGCATTTAAATTTACAAAAATTGTTGTATCTTCATTACTTGCTGTAGGATTTGTCGGATTTGCCCTGCCAAAAATAAATCAGGCAATTACCGAAAAAATTATGAACAAAAACAAAAAAAATACTAATATTGAGCAAAAATCCTCCGCAAGTTCTGAAGAAGTGTCAAAAAGTCAGCCTGCCAAAGACGATAAAGAATTATCAGTTAAAAAACAATATAATGTAATGAAAAGCTGCACATTTGAAGAATTTGAAGAAAAAATTAATAAAAACAAAATTCAATCGTTTAAGGGGGCATCTTCTCAAATGATGACAACAGTAGCTCATTATTTGGAAAACAACAAAATTTGTAAAATGCTCACTTGTGATTTGGGTATTTTAACAGGACGTGTTAAAACCGCAAGAGATCCTGATGAAGGAAGAGAATATTTCTTCCGTGATTCGACGTCAAGTTTCTTTTATTTTGCAAGTACTCCGTTAATTTATAAGTTTTTACAAAAAATCACGGGTAGTTCACAAATAACAAGTATTGACCCTGTTGCGGCAAAACAATTGAATGAAGAATTGTTAAAACAATTACAAAATACGGATGGTTCTTACGGTGCAATGAATGTTAAAGACTTTGCGTCAAAAACAATCGGCATATTAGATGATAAATCAAAAGAATTGATTTCTAAGCTTCCGTTTAAATCTGATGTTATATCATTAAAAGAATTAGGCAATTATATTAAAGATGAAGCTTTATTGACAAAAGCGGAACAAATGGCAGAGTTACAGCCGGCGAAAGCAGGTGTAGGAAAAGTTTTAACGAAGCAGCAAGTTACTGATGTATTTAAAAACGGTTCAATTAATACTCCTGATTTTATGCAAACAGTTTATGGGGCTAAATTTGGTAAAGATTTGACAGATCCTTATAAATATATCCCCATGAAGAAAATCACAAAGTTTAGAGATAATATAGATAAATATGTTCAAAATATAACAGATACGGCAGCAAAAAAGAATGGCGGAGTAGTAGATAAAAAACTTCTAAACCGTATTAATAAGAAAAGTTTTGCAATGTCTGCGGGATTTAGGGCAATTGCCTTAGGTATTTCAGCAGTTGCTCTCGGTTTTGTTATACCAACCCTTCAATATGCAATAACAGAAAAGAGAACAGGAAAAAATGAAGCTCCGGGCTTGAGAAAATATAATCAGGAAAATGAAAAATCTTAAATAAAGATTATCTAAGTCTATTCAAAAAACAGACACAAGAATAATAAGAGCAACATATAAAAATTGTTGCTTTTAGTTTTTTGGGGTATTAATTATTTATCAAACAGTTTATCTTTACCTATTCCGACTACATCATATAAAAGCGTTTTAATGCCATTTACCGCAAGTAAACCTCCTGCTATCTTTCCGGCATTTTTAAATTTCAAAGCAACGGCAGATAAAGCCAATAAAGGAATATTATTTATAATAGTTTGTCCGAAACCGCCAACGTAACCTTTAATTTTATAACCTGCATGAAAAGGAAAATTTTGCTGAGTTTCATACCAAATTTTTTTAAATTTATTAATTGTAGCACTTTTTGTATCAGAGGTTTCACAATGATGATACTGATTTAGACATCTTTTTCCGGTTTCAACCTCATCATATAAAAGAGCGTTTTCGGCTCCGTTTACATGCGCATCATATATAACAGATGCAACTGTAGCGGCGCCAAGCATTTTCGAGGCAACGCCCATTGGTTTGCCCGTAATTTTTTTTAAAGCCGGCTTTATTGCCGATATTTTTGCCATTTTACCTTACCTTTTACATTTTAATTTTATGAGTCACTATTTTTGTTATTTGAAGAAAAATCTCTTACTATTTTTGTATTATCTGTTGATGCTTTTAATAATGCCTCTGTTGCAATTTGGGCTTCACGTCCGTACAATTTATCAGAGGATTGTAATTTGTTAAGTAATTCTATAGTTTCTTCGTTTCCGTGGGCGCTTCCTGATGTAATTGCCATCATTGCAAGAACTCTGTTATCAGGATTTGAATCTTGAAGAGCTATATTTAATAGTGCCGTTAATGCTTCATCATCATATCTAGTAATATCTTCTTCAAATCTTTTTACTAATTCAATAATACCTGATTCTCTTATACTTTTATCAGAATTTCTTAAATAACTTTCCAATGTTTTTATATAATCATCAGTTAATTCCACAACTCTTTTTGTTTTTTGTGTTGAAGGATCAACCTCCTCTTTTTTATTATCTTCTGATATAGGTGTATTTGCTATTGGCTGTGAAGCTGCTTCAGATTGAACAGCCGTCTGAGGCTGCGGATATGTAACAACTTGAGGAACTGCACTTGTATTTTGTCCTCCCATTGCGGAGGGATTGTAAATATAAATATTAACTCCGGATGCTGCTTGTTTTGAAGGATCATTATATACTGAAGTCTGCGGATATTGATATATTTGAGATGTATATGGAGATGTTACATTTACAGTCTGCTGCGGTTGTACCTGATTAGTCTGATTTTGCCCGTATTCATATAACGGTGTTCCCGTTTGAACATTATATGAAGAATTATTTGGCTGTAGTTCTGACATAATTACCCGTACTTTGCTCAATATTGCGCTATTTTCCGCCGCCGATATGTACCGCCGTGAAAATACAATTTTTTTTATGCTTAACTATATAAATAAACAAACAATTCAAAAAAAACATGCTAGTTTTTCTAAAAAGAATTAAAATTTTGTAACAATTATTAATAAATATAGCGGCAGATGTTAAAATTTTTTAGAGGAGTTAATTATGAAAAAAGAAAGAATAATTATCGGTTCAGATCATGCCGGTTATAAATTAAAAGAAAAAATAAAAAAATTTCTAAGTGAAGAAGGTTATGATATTTATGATACAGGTATATATTCCGAAGAACCTGCCGATTATCCTTTAATTGCAAAGGAAACAGCCGTTAAAGTTGCAAATTCTCAATTTGATAAAGGAATTTTAATATGCGGAACAGGTATAGGTATGTGTATTGCAGCTAATAAAATAAAGGGAATAAGAGCGGTTGTTTGTTCCGATACAACTTCGGCAAAATTATCAAGGCTTCATAATAATGCAAATATTCTTTGTTTTGGAGAAAGAATTATCGGGTCATATTTAGCTCAAGATATTTGCAAAATTTGGCTTGAAACTGATTTTGAAGGCGGCAGGCATATAAAAAGAATTAATCTTATTGAGGACTAACTGTTTTTTGTTTTTCGGAAATCAATGCAACAGCATCTTCAATTGAATTTGAATAAGGAATTATATCTTCAAGATATGCAAATGATAATGCCTCTTTCACATTCAATGAAGGATTAACCAATACAAAAATTCCGCCGTTTTCTGCACATAATTTATATATATCTGCAAAAATATATGCATTATCAACATCAAAAGTTGTTATTTCCTTCATATCAAACAATATATTTTTAAGCCCTGTATAAATGGAGGAATTAACATTTTTAACAATAGTATCAAATACTTTTGAATCATTAAATCTTTTTACTATATATGAAACTATGTTGTTATTTATAATATACCTTGTAAACGCAATATTGGTATCGGTTTTAAAAGATGTACTTATATATTTAATAAGCTTTGAATGCCAATCTTTATCTTTTTGAATATAAAAATCAGCTCCTGATTCATAACACAAGTCAATTAATGATTCATCATCAGTACCGGATATAACTATTATTTTAAAATAAGAATTATTTTCTTTCCTTTTTTCAACAGCTGCTTTTATTAAATCGATACCATCCGAACTTCCCGGGATAAATAAATCAAAAATTACACAATCAAAACGTACTTTATTTAACTCGGATATTGCTTCTTCTTTATGTCTTGCAACAACAGGGGTAATTCCTATCTTTTTTAGTACAGTACTTAATTGGTATATTGAAAGTTCTAAATCATCCGCAATTAAAATCTTTTTATCTTCTAAAGAATCAATTTTTATTTCAGATGAAAAAGAATACAATTTTCTTTCTATTTCTATTAAGGCTTCTGTTATATCAGCTTCCGTTATTTCTTTTGAAGAAAGTTTATTTTCCATTGATGCTAATTCAAATATTTTACTTAATTGTTCTTCCGTAATATTCATTGTTTCCGCCGTTTCCTGGTAATATCATAACAAATTTCAGAATTATTATCAATATAAAAATATACTATTAAATTAAGTATTATAACTTAATTTAATAGTATATTTT
>JAJQHF010000078.1 GCA_021199975.1 Candidatus Gastranaerophilales bacterium | reverse complement strand
TTTGTATACAAAAACCCCAGTTAAAAGAAAACAAAAAATTATAAATACATCTAAAATTCTTTCAAACATTACACTGCCGAAAATTTTTATTTTATCTGCATTATATTTTTGACCGATATAAAAAGCCCTGAATATATCTCCCGCTCTTGCAGGCAGTACAACATTCAAAGAAGCGCCTGTTATACACAGCGGTATAAGTTCATTTAAAGGAGGTTTTACGGTTTTTGCTATTAAATACTTAAAGCATACTGCCCTAAAACTCAATGATACTATAATTGAAGCGGAAAGCAGAAAGATATATTTTATATCAAAACTTTTTATTATAACCAAAAATTCTTTAACATCTAAATTTACAAAAACAAAATATAAAAAAACAAGTGTAACAAGCAAAAGAAGTATTTTTTTTGTACTAATCTTCACGGAATGTATCTTTCTTAAATTTCAGACTATTTGCAATTTTGAATGCTGTAATTTCTTATGCAGGTTGATTTTATTAAGCAGCATTTCATAATTTATATTATATATCATAATGGTTCTATCTGATAAATTTTTAGCCTGAATTAAAGTTTCATATGCCTTTTTGTATTCTCTCCGGTTCATATAAACATTTATTTTAACCTCGAGTATTTGAGATAAAAGACCGCTGTTTTCACTGTTTAAACAGCTGATTGCCTTATCACAGTATATTAAAGCCTCCGAAGAAGACTCCCGTAAAAAATAAAGACAATTTGCAATTGCGGCAAGCACTTTTGCGTTATAAGGAGAAACCTCCTCTGCTCTTTTGTATAAAATAAAAGCTTTTTTAATAAATCCTTTAATATAACATATATCAGCAAGTAAAACTAAACTTTTCAAATGATATGGAGTTAATTTGACTGCCAATGTTAACTTTTTGTATGCCTTGTTTAATCCGTTAAAATAAAAAACATCATCCTCTGCTTCACGGCAAAGAATTTCCGATTTGATATTAATAACTTTTGATTTATTTATATAAGATAAAGTATTAAAGTTCTGCATAAAATTTTTCAATAACTGCCACCATATAAATAATACTTTTTAATCTTACAAATGGGCTATAAACAAGATATATTTTAAAATTCAAAAAACTTAGAAACCATGTAATGACATGGTTTTTCATAATTAAATTTAAATTTACATTTTTTAACAAGTTTAGCCCCAAAAACGAGCAAAAGCCAAAAGCATGACAGGACATGCCATTTCCCCATATTACAAAAGTTAACATTATTAATTAAATATAGAAACATCTTTGCTTGATATTAAAAAATGAGCATTGTATTATTTTATTATCAATATATTGGAGGAATTATGAATCAAATTATAAAAATAGCTTGGGATCTTAACGAAACAACAGAAAACAGATACCAATTAGTATATGAAATTGCAGAACTTGCAAAAAAACTTGTTGATGAAAATCAATTAAAAAGAGCAAAAGAAGAATATAGTTTTGACGAAGTTCCTTTTGATACATCAATAAAAAAGGAAAATCCGGTTGAGCATGCCATTATGGTAAAAGCATCAGAATATGATGACTCTGGATTAGTAGGTTAATTCTTCACATCATGATATTAAAAAGCTCCTGAATTTCAGGAGCTTTTTTTAACCAAAAATCTATGTCTAAGCCATTAACTTATTAACTGCTTTAACTAATCTCGATTTTTTTCTTGCAGCAGTATTTTTGTGAAGAATACCCTTAGAAACAGCCTTATCACAAAGCTTATAAGCTTCTGAAATTGCTGAATTAATAGCTTCCTGGTTTTTTTCTTTGGCTTGTGCTAAAACAACAACTTTTTTAACAGCAGTTTTTATAGAGGACTTAAACGCAACGTTTCTTTCATAATTCCTCTGAGCCGTTAAAATTCTTTTTTTAGCCGATTTTATATTTGCCATTTTGTTTTTCCTTTCTTATGTCAGTTGTTATGTATTCATTACAATCTGCATAGAGGACTGGTGTGAGTAAAATTATTATATAATTAAAAAAAATAATGTAAAGATTATGTGAAAAAATATTTTACAATAAAAGTTTGCGGAAAAATTTTATAATATATTCAGATGATTAAATAAATTTAGGGAAAAAGTATAATATTAATCAGCAAAAATAAAAAGGAGATATTATGCCTAACCAAAATGAAATTGAAGAATTACAAAACTTATTGTTTGATGAAAATGATGACGGTTCTCTTGATAATATTGTTGAATACAGCAAAAATGAATTGGGACAAGTTATTGCAGTCAGTTTAGATTTCGACGGCGATAACAAAACAGATGCTAAAGTATATTTAGAATACGATGAAACAGGCAGAATCATCAAAAAAAGTACAGACAAAAATCATGACGGCAAAATTGATTCGGTTGTTACATATGAATATGTAGGAAAGAGTAAACCTGTTATTCATTATGATGATAATGCAGACGGAAAAACAGATTATATTGAATCAACCGACGAAAAAACCGGCGAAATAATAATTACCGATGTTAGAGGCAGAAAACAAAAAATTGTTGAAACAATTAAAGATATATTGCCTAAATTTAAAAAATAATAAAATTTTTCCGTTTTTACACTAAAAGAGCCTTCTGTTTTGAAGGCTCTTTTAATATTTGTTTTAATATTATTAACGTTTTGAAAACTGAAATCTTTTTCTTGCTCTTTTGCGTCCGTATTTTTTACGTTCTTTAACACGTGCATCTCTAGTTAATAAACCTTCTGCTTTTAATACAGATTTATATTCATCATTCATTTTCAATAAAGCTCTTGAAATACCGTGTCTGATTGCGCCTGCTTGAGCTGAAACACCGCCTCCAACTGCTTTCACTTTTACATCATAATTTTCTTGATTATCAGTTAAAGCTAAGGGTCTATACACCATCATTTCTAAAGCTGCTCTGTTACCGAAATATTCGGCAAAAGTTTTACCGTTAACAAAAACTCTGCCTTTTCCTTTAACAAGTTTAACAACGGCAATAGCAGTTTTTCTTCTTCCGGTTGCCATAATTTCTTTATCTGCCATTATTTAGCCTCCGTTTCATTATATACAACAGGTTTTTGAGCCGCATGCGGATGTTCGCTTCCCGCATATACTTTTAATTTATTAAATTGTTCCTGTCCTAAAGTATTGTGCGGTAACATTCCTTTTACAGCTTTTTCAATAGCGATTGTCGCATCTTTTTCCATTAATTCTCTGAATGATGCAATTTTTAAGCCGCCCGGGAAACCCGTATGATGATAATATTTTTTGTCTGTTTCTTTTTTACCTGAAACGCAGATTTTAGCGGCATTTATAATAATAACAAAATCACCTGTGTCTACGTTCGGAGTATATTGCGGTTTGTGCTTTCCTCTTAAAAGATCAGCGGCAATAACTGCTAATCTGCCGAGTGTCATACCATCGGCATCGATTAAATACCACTTTCTTTCTACTTCAAGAGGTTTAGCTGAATAAGTTTTCATAAGCTGTCTCCATTTTTATATCATTGTAAATTACTTTTATTAAAGTTAAGCCCTCAGGGCTTATGGTCGAACCTGCTTTTGTTTTATCCTTTGAATCAAGAATTTCTTTAAGTGTTTCGGGGGCTAAAGATTTTCTTTCAATCATAAGGAGAGTTCCGACGATCGATCTGATCATATTGTACAAAAACCTGTCCGCAACAAAATCAATATAAACAAAATCACCTTTTCTAAAGGCCTTTGCCTGATACATATTACAGATTTTAGCCGGATTAGAAGTTCTAACCTTCTTAAAAGAAGTAAAATCATGTTCACCCTTCAGGTATTCTAAAGCTTTATTCATTCTTTCAATATCCAAAGGAAATCTGACTAACAAACAATTAGCATCCCACGCACTTCGTTGAAGCCTGTTCGCAATAGTATATCTGTAATACCTTGCTTTGGCGCTCTTTTGTGCGTGGAAAGTTTTCGGAACTTTTCTTAACTCTTTAACGCTTATAGTATTCGGCAGAATACCGTTTAGCGAGTTAATGAACTTACTCGGATTTAGTTCAAGCTCTGACTCAAAATGAGCCGTTTGACCTTTAGCGTGAACTCCGGCATCGGTTCGCCCCGAAAAAATTGTTTTGGTTTTTGTTTTTGTCAATGTGCTGATTGCTTTTTCCAGTTCATCCTGAATTGTTGTTATCTGCTTTGAACCGTTAGGCATTTTATTTGGCTGCTTTTGGCTGCCTGAGTATGATGTTCCTATGTACTCTATTTCAATAAGGTATCTTTGCATTATACCAATTGAATTAAAGCCATTTCGGAAGCATCGCCTCTTCTTGGCGGAAGATGATATATTCTTGTATATCCGCCGTTTCTGTTTTCATATTGTTTACCGATTTCAGAGAATAATTTTCTTAAAACTGTTTGAGGAATTAATTTTTTACCTTCCTGCAATTCTTCAAAAACTTCACCTGTTTCACGGTCAACATACTTTGATGTTTCAACATCAAATATAAACTTAGCGGCCTGTCTTCTTGCGTGCAAATCACCTCTTTTTGCAAGAGTAATAATTTCTTCGGCATAAGGTTTTAAAGCCTTTGCTTTTGAAACAGTTGTTTTGATTTCACCGTGTAAGAACAATTCGGTAGCCAAAGATCTTAATAAAGCTTTTCTTTGGTCTTGAGGTCTGCCAAGTTTGTTTCTGGTGCATTGGTGTCTCATTTTATTTGTCCTTTTATAATTATACTTCTTCTAGTTCTACACCTTCAGGATTGGGCTGTAATTCAAGTCCGACCTGATGTAATTTTTCGATTACTTCATCTGATGATTTTTTACCGAAATTTTTAATATTTAATAAATCGTGTTCCGATTTCTTTAATAATTCAGCTAAAGAATTGATACTTGCTCTTTTTAAACAATTGTAAGCTCTTACGGAAAGTTCCAAATCTTCTATAGATATAGAAGGAGCCTGTACTTCTTCTTCAACTTCTTCAATAATATGCGGATTTGTTAATACAGCAGGCTGTCCCGTTATTGAAGCTATCTGCATGAAGTGTTCTATCAACAAGTTAGCAGACTGACTTAAAGCACTGCTTACATCAATACTTCCGTTAGACCAAATTTCAAGAGTTAATTTATCATAGTCAATAACATCGCCTACACGTGTATTTTCTACGTTATAACTTACTCTTTTAATAGGCATAAATGAAGCGTCGATTGGTAATAAGTCAATCGGAATATTTCCTTTGTTTTCTTTAAGAACATCAACGGTTCTGTAGCCTTTGCCTGTTTCAATCGTAATATCAGCCGAAATACTTCCGCCTTCCGAGATTGTGCATATTAACCAATCAGGGTTTACGACTTTCACACCGGCTGGCAACTGTAAGTCGCTTGCAAGAACAGGTCCGGGTCTGTCTACATCTAATTTTAAATGCTGAGGGTCTTTATCTTCTGTTTTTACTGTTAATCCTTTCAGATTTAACATAATATCTATAGCATCCTCAACAATACCAGGAATTGAAGTATATTCATGAGTAATACCTTCAATTCTTATAGAAGTAGCAGCGGCACCTTCTAAAGAAGATAATAAGACTCTTCTTAACGCATTTCCGATTGTTGTACCAAAACCTTTTTCAAGGGGTTCAACAACGAATTTACCGTATTGAGAACCGTCTGAACTTGTTGTTGTATTTATACATTTAATTTTTAATTCCATTATAATTAATCTCCTACAATTATTTAGAATAATACTCGATTACAAGCTGCTCTTTAAGTTCAGGGTCTAATTCTTCTCTTTCGGGAATTCTGTCAAATGTTACTTTCTGAGCTTCTTTGTCAATTGTCATCCAGGCGGGAGCCAATGCGAGGTCTATAGATTCCGTAACGGTTTTAATAAAATCACTGCTGCCTGACTTGAATGTTATAACATCAGCCGGCTTTACAAGATATGACGGTATGTCAACTCTTTTACCGTTTACAAGTACATGACCGTGATTAACGATTTGTCTTGCCTGTTTTCTGGATATTGCAAATCCGGTTCTGAATAAAATGTTATCAAGTCTTGATTCCAAAAGCTGTAATAAGACTGTACCCGTAACACCTTTTCTTCTGCTTGCTTCGTTGTAATATCTTACAAATTGTTTTTCGTTAACAAGATATGTTAAACGAATTTTTTGCTTTTCATTTAAGTGAATAGCATATTCGGAAAGTTTCTTTCTTGCTGCGCCATGCTGACCAGAAGCATTTTGTCTTAATGAAGAAACCAACTTTCTGTTAGATAAATCGGTAACTCCGTAGTTACGATATAATTTATTTGATGGTCCTGTATATTTAGCCAATTTATGACTCCTTCGTTATTTAGTTATACTCTGCGTCTTTTAGGAGGACGGCAACCGTTATGAGGAATCGGTGTAACGTCCTTAATTAATGTAATTTCGAGTCCTGCTGCTTGAATAGCTCTTATAGCTGTTTCTCTGCCTGAACCCGGTCCTTTAATATAAACTTCAACTTTTTTCATGCCCTGGTCAATAGATTGTTTAGCAACCTTTTCAGCTGCCGACTGTGCTGCAAACGGAGTGCCTTTTCTTGCACCTTTAAATCCGCAGCCGCCTGCTGATGCCCATGCAATAGCATTACCCTGTGTATCTGTTGAAGTTACGATTGTATTATTAAATGTTGACTGTATATGTACAACACCTTGCAATACATTCTTTTTTTCTTTCTTTTTTGTTTTTACCGGTCTAGCCATTGTTTATATTACTCCTTCAATTATTTCTTGCTGGCGATTGGTCCTGTTTTCTTGCCACGTCTTGTTCTGGCATTTGTTTTTGTTCTTTGTCCTCTAACCGGAAGCTTACGTCTGTGACGCATGCCTCTGTATGAGTTAATTTCGCTCAATCTTTTAATATTTAAAGATTCTTCTCTTCTTAAATCACCTTCGATTGTATAATGAGCAATCTCTTCTCTTAATTTTTTGATATTGTCATCAGTTAAATCATCAGTTCTTAAATCTTCGGATATACCGCATGCCGCTAATATTTTTGCACTGCGGGCAGGTCCTATACCGTATATATAGGTTAATGCGATTATCATTCTTTTATTACGAGGTAAATCTACCCCGGCAAGTCTTGCCATAGTTTCTCCTTTTTATTGTTAATCAGCCTGTTTTAGTTATCACTCTCGACTAAATCTTGTATCTTCGCTTCAAAATACAACGTATTTTTGCGCTCCGACCGATTTACGCCTTTTCGGCATTTCCTCGCAAGCTCGGTCAGCCTACGTGAAACTAACCTTGTCTTTGTTTATGTTTTGGGTTTTCACAAATAATTGCTACTCTGCCTTTTCTTTTAATTACTTTGCATTTATCACAAAGCGGTTTTACCGATGTTCTTACTTTCATGTCTATCTTCCTTTATATTATTTCAATCTGTATGTTATGCGCCCTCTAGTTAAATCATAAGGTGTCATTTCAACTTTTACTTTATCTCCGGGCAATATTTTTATGAAATTTTTCCTTATTTTACCTGAAATATGTGCTAATATCTCATGTCCGTTTTCAAGCCCCACCCTAAACATTGCATTAGGCAGCGACTCTAATATTGTTCCTTCAAATTCTATTACATCTTTTGACATTTTTTCCTCTTATTAAACAGGTCAATAAATATATCCTACATGT
>JAJQHF010000178.1 GCA_021199975.1 Candidatus Gastranaerophilales bacterium | reverse complement strand
TTCTCTTTTGACATGAATTTTTTTAGAGGTTTAGTAAAATCACTGTTTATATAGCTTGTATTTGCAAGCTTCCTCCAAACAGATTAACATTGGATTTTTTTTGTATTAATCCGCTAAAAATGTTATAATGTAACTTGGCGCCATATTGGGTATCAGTTGCCTGATTTACGCTTAAATTATCGGTTATATACAGATTTTAGGGGAAATTATGCTTCAAGAAGCAACAAAAATAATAAATTTGGCTTTTAAAGACAGTTTTATAAAACGCTTATGTTTGTATCTGCATGACTGCGTAAGAGAAGAGGTTCAAAGTTCTACATTCAGAAACCTTAAACAGGATAAAGAAAATAAATGGATTTTCTTAGAAACGGAAAATAAATATAATGTTGAAAATTCATCTGTTCTTGATAATGAAAAATTATTTACATCATATCCGCAGCCTCTAAAGCTTGACGGTTCTGATTCGTATTTGACAGAGTTAATGCTCTTAGGGGAAAACAGCAAAAAAGATAAGTATTTGATATACGGGTACTTGTTTTTAGTGGGAAAAAATGCAAAAACTAAACGAAAAAACGAGTTTTTAACTCCTTTATTGTATTCTGCCTGCAAACTTGAAAGAACAGGCATGAATATAGAATGCTCTCTGCAAGAAGAGGGTTTATCTCTAAATACCGCTGCTTTGACGAGTCTGATGAATTTATCCGGCGAAGAAGATGAAATAGATAATATGCTGGATGGACTCTTGGAAACAGTACCTAAACTTCCCTTAAAAGAGGAGGATTTAAACATATTTCTTACAACATTAAAATCTTTAATACCCGATTTAGAGTTTGAATTAAATGAAGAAGAACAACTTGAAGATAATATAAAAGATAATTCCTCTGATTTTTATGAAGAGAGGCAGATAACATACGAAAATCTGCAAGAGGCTTTAGAAGAGGCAGAAACAGAAAAACCTAAACCGAAACTCAAAGCTGACAGAGTTATTTTAACAAACAAAAGCGCCGTTATATTAACAAAAAGACCTTTGGTTACGGCAGGGGTTTTATATGAATTGACTCAAATTGCGGAAAAACCGTCAGGCACTATTAGAGAAACATCATTAAATATTGTTAATGAAGAATATATGCAGGGCAAAGGAAAAATGGCTTCAAAGCCCATAAAAGAAAATAATTTAAAAGACTTTGCCGCAATAACACCGTTATCATTAAGCGATTCACAGGAAGATGTTATTAAAAACCTTGAGGATAATACTATTCTGTCTGTTTATGGTCCTCCCGGAACAGGGAAATCACAAACAATTGTAAATTTAATATGCCACCTTGTTTCAAACGGCAAAACTGTTTTAGTCGCTTCAAGAATGGATAAAGCAACTGATGTCATTGCAGACAGATTAAATGATTTTGGGGCGCCTTATTTGGCTTTAAGAGCAGGACGTCCTAACTATCAAAAACAGCTCTCTTTTGATTTGCAGGATTTAATTTCAAATAAAGTTGATTTGGATACCGATTTTGAAAACTCAATACTTGTTGATGTTGATGATATGCAAAAGCTTATAATGTCAGTGAGGGATAAGGAAAATAAGTGCGAGGAAATTATAAAGCTTGAGGAACAATGGCAAAAAATCATAAAAGAGCGTGATGAAAAAGAAAATTATGCGGGCAAAATGCAATTTTTAACCGAAAAACTTTCAATGCAAGAGGTTGAAGACATAGAAAATGCAATTAAAAATATTGAGCAAAATGATAAAAAACTTGGAGTTATAGCCGACCTTGCCCTAAAATATGCTGCTTACAAATTGAAAAATATAATTAAAAATAAAAATTTTAAACCCGATTTTGAAAATCTTGAACGTATTAAACTGGAACTTGAAATTGCAAAACTGTCAGCTAAGGCAAGATATATTGAAACTCAAATATTAAAAACGGGGAATATTCATTCTCTGCTTGAAGAAATTAAATTGCTTAAAAGAAAACAAAAAACACTTGCGGTTGAAATTCTAAAAGGAAAAAGAAGAAATTCATTAAAAGGGCTTCTTCGTGATCAAGTTAAGCGCCAGCGTTTGATAGTACATACAAAAGCACTTGTAACAAGAAAGAAAAATCTTCAAAACAGACTGCTTGAAGATGAAGATTTTAATCCGCTTTTAGAAGCCTTTCCCTGCTGGTGTGTTACTACCTATGCAGTTTCAAATTCGCTTCCTCTAAAACCCGGGCTTTTTGATGTTGCAATTATAGATGAAGCTTCTCAATGCGATATTGCAGGCTGTATTCCTGTTTTATACAGGTGTAAAAAAGCGGTTATAGTAGGTGATGATAAACAGCTTCCGCATTTGTCGTTTTTAGAAAAATCAAAAGAACAATCATTTCTCAGTCAGTATGAAATCCCCGATAAGTATCAGCTTATGTGGAAATTCAGAACAAATTCCATGTTTGATTTGGCTAATTACTATTCCTCAAAACCTGTTTTGTTAGATGAACATTTCAGAAGTTATGCGCCTGTTATTGATTTTAGCAATAATGAGTTTTACGGCGGAAGAATAAGAGTAATGTCACAATGTAATGATAATAATGTTTTAGAGCTTGTTCAAGTTAAGGAAGGCAAAGTGGATTCCGATATAACACGTAATATGCCTGAAGTTGAAGCCATAATGCATCGATTGCAGGAAATTATTCAAGAGGATGAAAAAATACAAGACGAAAATCATAAGCCTGTAACCGTAGGAATAATTTCTCCTTTCAGAGGTCAGGTTGAATTAATCAAAAAAGCGCTGCTTCAATTATACCCTGAAAGCGTATTAAAAAAACATAATATAGAAACAGGTACTGCACATACATTTCAAGGTGATGAAAGAGATATTATAATGCTTTCATGGGCGGTTGCCAATAACAGTTTTAATCAAAGTCTTACATTTTTGCAAATACCTAATTTATTTAATGTCGCAATAACCCGTGCAAGAAAGAAACAGATTATATTCCTTTCAAAAGAGCCTAAATCTCTGCCCCAAGGCTTATTAAAAGATTATATTGAATACGTACGGGAATATATTCAAAGAAACACGGAAAAAGAGGAATTAAATACAGACAGAAATATTTATAAAAATTCGTTTGAAAAAGAAATTGCTGCAGCATTGAAAGAAGAAGGATTTTATGTGGAAGCAGGAAATATAACAGCAGGGTTAAGCGCTGATTTAACCGTAAAAAATCATGAGGGAAAAACTCTTATAATTGAATGCGACGGCATGGCGGATAATGTAAAATCAGGTAAACCCCAAATAAAAAAACAGACATTAATGGAGCGAACAGGTGCCGTTGTTGAGCGAATTTCTTTCCGTGAATGGTATATAAGCCAACAGGGATGTATTGAAAGAATAAAAAATATATTTCTTAATGTTTAGTAAATTTAACACCGATGATAAAAAAAAAAGAGAACATAATGACTATGTTCTCTTTTTTTTTAATTTATAATTATAACTTAATTTGCCGATTTTGCTGTTTCTACAATGACTGAAAAAGCTTCCGGTTCATTAACTGCTAAATCTGCTAACATTTTTCTGTTAACGTTAACTTGAGATTTTTTAAGTGCATTCATAAATTTGGAATAACTTAAACCGTATTGTCTTACAGCGGCATTAATTCTGATAATCCAAAGACGGCGCATATTTCTTTTTAAGTTGCGTCTATCTCTGTATTGATATTTAAGTTTTTTCATTACAGCAGTATTAGCAACCTTAAATATTCTGCTTCTTGCACCTTTAAAGCCTTTAGCTAATTTTAATATTTTTTTATGTCTTTTTCTCAAGACATTACCACGTTTAACTCTCATTTTTCAATTTCCTTTCTTCTTTAATTTTCTAACCCGAACACTTTGCATAAGGGAGTTCTTTTAATACAAGCTTCTTATGTGTAGCAGAAACTTCTATCATAGAAGAAAGTTTTCTTTTTCTTGACCCTGATTTGTGTTGCAGTAAGTGGCCTTTTCCTGCTTGTCTTCTTAAAATTTTACCGCCGGCAGTAATTTTATACCTTTTTGCACCGGAGCGGTGAGTTTTCATCTTTGGCATAGTTTTATCCTTTATTTACTTGACTGTAATCAATTGACCGAGACAAACGCCATGCCTGCGTATTCTCAAGCCATACGATATAATTTTAAATCAAAAAGATTATATATCAAGAGAAATTTTATTTAAAAAGACTAAGGGGCTAAAATTGTAACAACATTTCTTCCGTCCATGGATGGTTTTTTCTCAACAGTTAGTTTTTCCCCTTCCAAATCAGTAAGAAATCTGTTAGCTAAATCATAAGCCAAATGATTATGCTGCATTTCACGGCCTCTAAGCATAACAACAAGCTTAACTTTATTTCCGCCCGCTATAAATTTTTTAATGCTGTTTATTTTAACATTATAGTCATGAACATCGATTTTATATCTGACTTTAACTTCTTTTATTTCAACTGTATGCTGCTTTTTCTTAGATTCTTTTGCTCTTTTTTCAATTTCATATTTATACTTGCCGTAATCAAGAATTTTTGCGACAGGTGGTTCTTGATTAGGAGAAACAACAATTAAATCCAACCCTTTATCTTCTGCCATTAATAAAGCTTTTTGCGTCGGCACTACACCATGATTATTTCCATCATTATCAATTAATCTTACTTCTTTTGATTTAATATTTCTGTTTAACAGCGGTTGGTTATTATCCTTACTAATTGTTTTATCCTCCTTAAAATCTAATGAAATTATTGTATCAGAATAGTTTTTACTTTGCAAATGCTATATTTACGCAAAAAGAAGAACAATATAATATTGTTCTTCTTTTTTTTGTTAAATTAATTTTACTAGGCGTAATAATTATCGTAAAACATTTGTCTTTGATATTGAAGAGCTTCATACTGCTCATTTTCTTCTTCATCCTCAGAAGGAAGAAGAGAGGAATAAGTTTGATAATTTATATAATCTAAGTTTCCGTCCAAAGAAGATGCGACATCACCATCGGTTTCACTGAAGTTTTCCCAATCCATATCGGATACATACAGCATTGTTGCAAATTCTGCGGCAGTTATACTTTCTTCATCATCATCAAGATTCAAACTGTTGAATAAATCAGTATATAATTTATCAAAATCTTCGCCATATTCTTTCGGAATTTCTTCACCGCCTGACGCCATATTTGTAAATTCATCTATATCCAATACTCCGTCATCATTTTCGTCGTATTTATTTATATAATTTTGCGCAAAATCTTCTAAATCCGTTGAATATGTTGAAGCATTAAAATCAAACATTTTAAATTCATCAACATCCTTTCCGGAAGTGGCTTTTTCATAATTTTTTTCGCTATTTGCCCATTTGTCAAATTTATTAGCTTGCGATGTGCCGTAAAAATTAGTACCAAATATATTGTCAATTGTTTTAAGAAGCCCCATGTCCATCCATCCTGATTAATGTCCCCGTATAAATAAAGTATTTTTTAGTATAAAAATTGCCTTTCATTAAAAAAACAATATTTAAAATGCGTCATAAGATTATATTTATGGCAGGAAAAAGAATATTAATAAAACTTAACATTAATTAATGTGTATAAAATCAATATTGATTTTAATTTATGTTTTATATAAACTGATTATATAACCGTAGACAGCAGGGGGAAATGTATATCGGAGACGACTGCAAAAGGTTGGCTTAAATAAAAATTTCGGTCAGAACGCAGTTAAATAAAATATCCGTTATCACTTCCTTAATAATATAACCCCGCCGAGGATTAACAAAAAACAGTAAGTCAATTTTTAGGATTGGTTTTATATATTTGTTGATAAATTTACGGTTAGACGTAAATTTTTTTATGTCAAAAAAGGTCGATAATTACACAAAAAAAGGAGCTTAAAATGTCAACAAAAGCCTTCAAAGAAGATAAAATTGAAGCAATGAAAGAAAATTTTGCAAAGGCTAAAGTTGCCGTAGTTACCGAATATAAAGGCTTAACTGTAGAAGAAATTACAAAACTTCGCCGCAGTTTACAAAAAGAAAACAGCGATTATATGGTAACAAAAAACACTTTAGCGAAAATTGCATCAAAAGGAACTCAGTATGAAGTTTTATCAGAAACTTTAAAAGGACCTGTTGCTATTGCATTTGGATTTAAAGATGAAGTTGCTCCGGCTAAAATTTTAACAAAATTCATAAAAGAAGCAAAAAAAGGTGAAATTATAGCTGCAGCTTTAGACGGTAAATTATTAAATGCAAAAGAAACACAAGTTCTTGCAGAGCTTCCTTCAAAAGAAGAACTTTATGCCAAAATGCTTGGCTGCATAAACTCACCGGCTACAGGTATAGTTGGTAGCGTTAATGCTGTAATGAGCGGTTTAGTAAGAGCAATGGATCAAATTGCAAAACAAAAAACTGCGTAGTAGTACAAAAAAATAAGAATAAAATTAAGGAGAAATAAAATGAGTGTAGAATCTATTTTAGAATCAATTGAAAAATTAACATTAATTGAAGCAGCTGAATTAGTAAAAGCAATGGAAGAAAAATTCGGCGTATCTGCTGCTGCTCCTGTAGCTGTTGCTGCTGTAGCTGCTCCTGCAGGTGAAGCTGCTGCAGAAGAAGTTTCAGAAGTAAGTGTTATCTTAGCTTCTGCAGGTGCTAATAAAATTGCTGTTCTTAAAGAAGTAAGAACAATTACGGGTCTTGGCTTAAAAGAAGCAAAAGATTTAGTTGACGGCGCTCCAAAACCGATTAAAGAAAACATCAAAAAAGAAGATGCTGAAGCTATCAAAAAACAACTTGAAGCTGCAGGCGCTACGGTTGAAATTAAATAGCGAATTTTCGCAGGTATACAAAAAAGAGAAGCTTTATAAGTTTCTCTTTTTTGTTTATAAGCCTATAGACCTAGGTATTTTTCATTTTTTAATTATTCTTTTTTGTAATATTCAAAAATTTAACTATATTTAATACTAATTTTGGTACTAAGTTATAACGGAGAAGAAAAAATGAAAAAAAACTGCCTATTAATTATGTCATTTATTTGCTTTTGTGCATTAACCGTATATGCGGACAGCCCTTGCGATAGTGAAATGACAATGAAGTCAAACTCAAATTACAGTTCATCATGTAAAAAACCTTGTAAAAAAACTTATCAAAACCCATGTGAGCCAAAATGTCCTCAAACATACACTCCATGCGCATCTGAATGTTTCTTATGCACAAATAAAAATATGAATACTCTTTTTAAACAAATAGGGTTAAGCGAAACTCAAATCTGTACAGCTGAAAAAATTCAGGATAAATATGAGCTTGAAGTATTAAGTTTAAATGAAAAAATTCACTGCGAAGAGCAAAATATGAATTCATTAAAAAGAAATTGTGCAACAAGAAGTGAATTAAGAAAACAAAAAAATGTTATTAAAAAATTAAAGAAAACCAGAAAAGAAATTTGCAAGTGTTATGAAAAGCAATTTAAAGCACTGCTTTCAGACCAACAAAAGAGGGCTTACAGAAAATATAAAAAATAGTTTTAATAAAAAAAGAATCTTATCGGATTCTTTTTTTATACGTAAAATAAACGATTTACTTTGCTAAAAATATCATTAATATAATATTGAGGTAAAATATACGCAAAAAAAGGAGATATTATATGAGTTTATTAAACGGACAATCATTAATTT
>JAJQHF010000128.1 GCA_021199975.1 Candidatus Gastranaerophilales bacterium | reverse complement strand
TTCAATTTTTATATCACAAAAAATAATTTGAAATGAAGCAAGCACTAATCCGATTATAATAATAAACAAAGCTAAATATGCGCCTCTGCAGCCGGTTAAAAAAACGGCGAAAATACTGATTAAAAAACAAATAAATGCCAATATTGAATATTTTATTTTACCTGTCTTTAAATTTATTGCCCAAAATGCTATTACGGAAGAAATTCCTGCAATTAAAAACCCGCCGAACAAATTTGGATTATATGGCTTTAAAGTTCCGTAAACACGTGCTAAAACATCTTCAGGATTTACATAACTTGTATCTTGCCATGTCGAAATATTTTCGACTCCAATTGTATTTTGGATTATACCTATTACACTTTCAATGCTTATTAAAGAGGCAATTACAAACAGAAGAAGCATGATATATTTTTTTTGATTTTTTAAAAATTGGCATAATGCAAAATAAAACGCAAAATATATTAAGGTTTTCATAAATCCGTATAAACTTTGCATTGGAAGATATGAGGTAAAATTAGTTATAAAACATATTAATAAATATATTAATAAATAAAAATTACATTGTTCAAGTTCTAGTTTTTCTCCTTTTGTTATTAAAACTTTAATTGTAATCAAAAGAGGAACAAAAAAAGAACACAGTCCTATTATTTCCGTATTTTCAAAGGTTGAAACAATATAAGTTAATATTATTGATATTAGAATAAAAAAATCTATATGAGATAATAAAAAACTGTTGTTTCTTAAAATATCCGTTTTATTTTGAATTAATGCCAAAAAAGAATTTACGGCATCAAATATTTTAGATTTTAAAATTCTCATTCTTTATTTTGATTTTCTTTAACCTCATTATTTTCTTGAACTTCAAAAACGTTTGAAATAGTACCTTGATATTTATACTTTTCGCCTTCAATAACAACAGGAATGCCCATTTTTATTTTATTTCCGCCTGCGACATATCCGTCAGGGGTTTTCTTTGCTTTATCTTCAAGTCTTATAATAAAATCATATAAATTAGGCATTGAAATATCTTCAACAATTACATAACCTTTTTCATTATTAGCCGGAAGTACTGTCATTCTAGGACGTCCATCCATTGCAGTTATTTTAAGTTTTGTGTAAGGAACATTTCTGATAGTGATAAAGGCATCATCGCCTGCTTTAAACGGTACTTCATTTGCCGATATTGAAACTCCTCTGAAAAATACCTCAAATTGAATATTCGCTTCTTTTTCTATAGGCAGATTTGAAAAGTTGTTCTTTTTTAATAATACAGCCGATAAGATTACAATTAAAATTATAATTACCGAAATTATAATATAATCTGCAGGTTTTAACTTTTTTAATATATTCATATTTTACTTTCCTCCTAAACTTTAACGGTAAATTTGTTAAAATCAGTTTTTTCCATAGCTGTTTTTAAAACGGGAATTGTAGTTACGGCACAGCCAAAATATCTTATTACAATGCTTGCTGCAAGATTGCCTAAAAGAGCGGCATTTTTTTTGTTTAATCCTGATGCCATTGCAAGTGTATAAACAGCTACAACCGTATCACCCGCACCGGTTACATCAAATACATCCGTTTTGTTAAATACGGGAATTTTAAAATAATCTCCGTTCTTTTCAAACAAAGCCATTCCGTCTCCGCCCAAAGTAATTAAAACAGACTCTGCATTTGTTCTGTCAAGTATTGCATTTCCGGCTTTTTGAAGGGTTGCATTATCTTTAATGAAAAAGCCTGCAAATTTTTCGCTGTCAGGCTGATTCGGGGTCATTGACGTAACACCTTGAAAACGGTCTAAATCTTTTTGTGAATCGACAACTATAATCTTATTATATTTTTTGCATAATTCAATTGATTTTTGAATAACATTTTCCGTAAGCAGTCCTATATTATAATCGGATAAAATAACCGCATCATGCAGAGGTATGGCTTTTTCTATACTTTTAATTATTTTTTCTTCCGTTTTTTTAGAAAGAGGTTCAATGGTTTCTCTGTCTATTCTTACAATCTGCTGGGTAACGGACTGAGAGCACGAACCTGAAATTCTTGTTTTTACGGTTGTTGCACGGCTTGTATCTTCAACCATATATTTTGTATTAATACCTGCTTTTTTAAAAGTATTTAAAAGAACCGGCGCATAATAATCTTTGCCGTAAGTACCGATAACACTGACTTTGCCATCATTTAAAGAAGCTATATTGTTAGCAGCATTTGAAGCGGCACCTAAGATAACTTTTGTATTATAATGGCGCAATATCAAAACGGGCGCTTCACGGCTCATTCTGTCGGTGGTTCCGTATACCATTTCATCTATTGCCATATCTCCGATAACCAAAACAGAAGGTTTTGAAAGATTATCTATTCCTTTTAAAAGCTCTTTTTTATCTGCCAATAACATATTCTCTCTCTCCGGCATTTCTATTTGATTATAATTATATACTGTAATAAAATAGTAACATAAAATTACAAAATAAATTATGAACATAATAAAAGGTAAAGATTTAAAAACATCCTTCATTGGAATTTCACTGGGCGGTTTAAGTACAATTGAGTCTGCCGCTGCTGTTTTAGATAGAAATTTAAAGATTATTACTCTTGATAAGTTATTTTCCATGAGTGATGTAAAATACTTTTTAGATAATTATGCAGGCAAACGAAATTCTGTTATTCTAGTATCTGTTCCCGAAAATGAAATTATGCTCAGCAGCAAATGGAAATATAATTCAAGAACTTATGATATTGTTAATCTTGATAATAAAATGATGAATACGGACGGTTGGACAAACCGATTTTCTACACGGGGCTGTGAATATTTTAAGGAATTAAGCAATAGAGGAATTGATATTTTCAGGTTCGATATTGAAAATATGAAGAAAATTTTCGGTAACTGTTGTGCTTATAAAGAAAGAACTCCTGCTGACTGTAAAGCTTTACAGGATACTTTAAGAATAAAATATAATATGTATGAACTTCCCGTAAATATGCTGCCCGTTGCACAATTAGAAGCTATTTTGGGTGCATTTTTGGCTCATATGTGTTCTGAAGGAAGTGATGAATTTGAATGTAAACAGGTAGGAACTTATGAGGAACTGCCTATTTTAGGAATTTAAGTTGACAACCATAATAAAAAAGAGAGAAATTTCAAAATTAATGAAATTTCTCTCTTTTTATAAATAAATTTTATACCGCAGTTAATTTAGCTGCATTTTCAAGTTTTAAGGTTTCTGTTGTAATATCGCATACACAAGAAGGTCCAAAGTATTGGATTGAACCAGGGAAGATATATTTATCTTCTAACGCCCATTTTTCTCTGTTTTCTTCTAAAACCTTAAATACCGGTCCATTCAATTCAACAAGTGCTTTTTTAATAACCGGTTTAAATTGACCGTGACGTTTTTCCATATTCATCATCATTGTTAAAGGAACACCGCCTGCAACCCATTCATTTGCAGGTGAAGAAAGGTTTTTAACTGATGATAAATAACCCGTTAAACCAAATTTCATTAATGCAAATGCGTTATATCCGAGTGAATAGCAATAGTCAGCATCAAAATTAGACGGGAATGCACATCTTCCTTCATAACCGAAGAAATGGCATTGTGCGGAGAATTTACCGTTATAAGTGCCTGCTTTTTTCATTTCCGTTAATTTGTTTGAAACCATTTCAATTAACAGTTTTTCAGTTTCTATTTTAGAAACCTGTACATTTCCGTGAGGGTCTCTATCCATTAAAAGCTGTTTCTTAATCATTACGGGAAGCGAATCATAAACCGCCGAATCTGCAGCATTTAATTTATTTTTAATAATGTTAAATTTAGTATTTTCATCTGCAGATGTGTATGAATTATCATTTTCAAGCGTTGCTAATACGTCATTTAAGTTTGAAATCATTGATTTAATCTCAGGTATAAATTCAATTAAACCTTCAGGAATTAAAGCTATACCGAAATTTTTTCCCATATCAGCTCTTTTTGCAACAATATCAGCTATATAGTTAACTATTTGTTTTAAAGACATTTGTTTTTGTTCAACTTCTTCCGAAATTAAAGTTATATTAGGCTGTGTCTGTAATGCAACCTCTAAGCCTACGTGGGTAGCACTTCTGCCCATTAACTTAACAAAATGCCAATACTTTTTAGCGGAATTTGCATCTCTTAAAATATTACCGATTAATTCTGCATAAGTTTTTGTAGCTGTGTCGAAGCCAAAGGAGATTTCAATCTGCTCATTTTTAAGGTCGCCGTCGATTGTTTTAGGACAACCTATAACCTGAATACCCGCATTATTTTTAACAAACCATTCCGCAAGCATTGCCGCATTTGTATTTGAATCATCTCCGCCTATTATTACAACACCTGTTATATTTAAATTTTGACAAACTTTTAATGCTTTTTGAAATTGTTCTTCCGTTTCAAGCTTGGTTCTTCCCGAGCCTATAATATCAAAACCGCCTGTATTTCTGTAAGCATTAATTTTTTCGGGAGTAAATTCAATATACTCACCTTCAATTATTCCGGAAGGACCGCCTAAAAATCCATATAATTTATTTTGAGGATTGGATTGTTTTAAAGCATCATACAAACCTGCTATAACATTGTGTCCGCCGGGGGCTTGCCCGCCTGATAATATTACTCCGATATTTCTTACGGGTGCATCTTCCGTTTGATTTGAAGATTTAAAAGTAACAACGGGTTTTCCATATGTATTTTTAAATAATTCCTTAATTTGTTCGGCATCTTTAACACATTCCGTTTTATTACCTTCAACAAGTGTTAAATTATTAATTCCGCCTGATAGTGAAGAAGGTAATTTAGGTTGGTATTTTAACCTTTCAATTTGAAGTGAAGAAAGTTCTTTCATTTTTTACTCCGTTCTTTTTGTTTCATAACAAATAAATTGTATCATAAAAATTAAATCTCGTGTCATATTCTACCGCCGATAAGAAGCGGATTTTGCACTATGCCGGACAAAACGATTAAATATAGTTTTGGGAGAGTGGGCTGAGCGTGAGCGAAATGACAAAAAGGCAACAGCAGACTAAATGCAAGAAATCAACAGATTTTTGAATAATACAAAGCGAACCGCTGAACTAATGTGAAGCATGTGAACCCGTATCCGTCGGCAAAGCCGTTAGGTGGTTTCAGAGGCTCTGCGATTAGTAAAATCTAAGACAACCGGCGGTATAACGCAGCACTAGATTAGATAAATATAAAATAAAAAACAGATTAGTATTTTAAACTAATCTGTTTCTATTTTGTATTGTAATATTTATTATTCTTTTGTATATTCCGCATCAATTACATCATCATCATTGTTATTTGATGTTGATTGTTGTTCTGATGATGCACTTTCGGAATTTGCACTTTGTGCGCCTTCCTGCTGAACTTGAGAATATGCTGCTTGAGAAATGGCGTACATTGTCTGCTGTAAGTCTTCTGATAATTTTTTGATTTCATCAGCCGATTTATTTTCTTTTAATGCATTTTCAAGATTTTTTCTTTGTTCTTCAAGTTTAGTTTTATCGGAATCTGCAATCTTGCCTTCAAAGTCTTTTACAATTCTTTCCGCTGAACTTATCAAGCTGTTTGCATTGTTTCTGATTTCAGCTTCTTCTTTATGTTTTTTATCTTCTTCGGCATTAGCTTCAGCTTCTTTAACCATTCTGTCAATATCTTGTTCCGATAAATTAGAAGAATTTGTAATTGTGATTTTCTGTTCTTTATTTGTAGCTTTATCTTTTGCCGAAACATTAACAATACCGTTAGCATCAATATCAAAAGTAACTTCGATTTGAGGAATTCCTCTCATAGCAGGAGCTATACCTTCTAATCTGAACATACCTAAAGATTTGTTATCTCTTGCCATTGGTCTTTCACCTTGAAGTACATGGATATCAACTGCCGTTTGGTTGTTTTCCGCTGTTGAAAATACCTGTGATTTAGAAACAGGAATTGTTGTATTTCTTGGTACCAAAGGAGTTAAAACACCGCCTAGAGTTTCAATACCTAAAGTTAAAGGAGTAACATCAAGTAATACGATATCTTTAACTTCACCGGCTAAAACTCCTGCCTGAACAGCGGCACCAACTGCAACAACTTCGTCAGGGTTAACGGATTGGTTAGGTTCTTTTCCTGTATATTCTTTAACTAATGCTTGAACAGCAGGAATACGAGTTGAACCTCCGACTAATACAACTTCATTAATTTCACCTTTTGACAGTCCTGCTTCTTTAAGAGCATCTGCTACAGGTTTTTTACATCTTTCTAACAAGTCATGGCTTAATTCTTCAAATTTAGCTCTTGTTAAGCTCATATCTAAGTGTTTTGGACCGTTTGCATCAGCTGTGATGAAAGGTAAATTAATTGTTGTTTCAACTACAGATGATAATTCGCATTTTGCTTTTTCCGCCGCTTCTTTTAAACGCTGCATAGCTTGTTTATCATTTCTTAAATCAATACCTTCTTGTTTTTTAAATTCTTCAACAAGCCAATCTATAATCTTTTGGTCGAAATCATCACCGCCTAAGTGTGTATCGCCTGATGTAGAAAGAACTTCATGAACTCCGTCGCCTATTTCCAAAACGGATACATCAAAAGTACCGCCGCCTAAGTCAAATACCAATACTTTTTCGCTTTTTTCTTTTTCAAGCCCGTAAGCTAAAGCTGCGGCAGTCGGTTCGTTTACAATACGAAGAACATCCAAGCCCGCAATTTTACCTGCATCTTTTGTTGCCTGTCTTTGTGCATCATTAAAATATGCAGGAACTGTAATAACAGCGGATGTAACTTTTTCACCCAAATAATTTGATGCGTCATCAGCCAATTTTCTTAAAATCATTGCTGAAATTTCTTGAGGTGTGTAGTTTTTACCATCTATGTTCTTTTTGTAATCTTCACCCATGTGACGTTTAATTGAAATAACCGTTTTATCAGGGTTTAAAATAGCCTGACGTTTTGCTAATTGTCCTACAAGTTTTTCACCTGTTTTTGAAAAACCTACGATAGAAGGTGTTGTTCTTGAACCTTCCGCATTTGCAATTACAGTCGGTTTCCCGCCTTCCATAACCGCAACAACTGAGTTTGTTGTACCTAAGTCAATACCTATTGTTTTTGCCATAATAATTATCTCCGTTTCTTAATTATTTTGTTTACTATATTTTTTATAACATCATTTTTCAAATTTCTTTAAAAAGTAAACAAAAAATTAATATTTCAAAAATATGATACTTATATTATTAAATATTTAAGCTGATATTTATTTCTATAATACTAATCTCAGCCAAAAACTCCGCAAACTCGTACTTCGTACTCAAACAATTGCTCCGTTTTGCCGCTGCTTCGATAAGTATTATTAACGAAATGAAATATATGCTTAAATATTTAACAATATAAGTATCATATTTTATTCTTAATTATTAAGTAAAAATTTTTTATCTCTAAGCTTTGTAAAATGAATATCTTCTAATTCTTCTTTCGTGAAATTTCCGCCGTTGTTTTTAAATTCTTTATAAACAATTTCCGTATCCGTAAACATGAACTGATTTGTTATTTTTTCTTCTTTTTCAAATTGATTTATATATTCCTTAAACGGAGAATATGAATATAGTGTATATTCATTTTCGGACTTACAAAAATATCCCATATATAGCCATTTTAAAAGTAATTTTTTATCTAAATATGCTGTTTTGTTTTTTAAATTTGCAAGCCTTATTATTTTTTCAGCTTTATATATTTCTTTTTTTGCAGTTTGGT
>JAJQHF010000097.1 GCA_021199975.1 Candidatus Gastranaerophilales bacterium | reverse complement strand
AAAAAGGATTTCTAGATGAAGAAATATCAAAGCTCTCTAAGATATCTTTAAATGAAATTGAAAAAATCAAAAAAGAAAATTCAATAAGTGCTGCATTTAAAATAGTAGATACCTGTGCCGCCGAGTTTAAAGCTTATACACCGTATTATTATTCAACGTATAATGAGATTGATGAAAGTAATTCAAATAACAATGACAAAAAAATACTTATTTTAGGTTCCGGTCCTATAAGAATAGGACAAGGCATTGAATTTGATTACTGCTCGGTTCATGCAGCCTGGGAAGTGCGCAATAACAATTATAAATCATTAATTGTCAATTCAAACCCCGAAACACTAAGCACAGATTTTGATGTGGCGGATAAACTGTTTTTTGAACCGATGCACATAGAAAATATTATGAATATTATTGAAAAAGAAAACCCCGAAGGAGTGCTTGTTCAGTTTGGCGGTCAGACCGCAATTAATCTTGCACCTAAATTATATGAAAAAGGTGTCAAGATTTTAGGAACCTCTTTGGAATCAATAAATATAGCGGAGGATAGGAAATTATTTGAACAGTTATTAAGAAGTTTAAATATTCCTCAGCCTAAAGGTTTTGCGGTAAGGAAACAAACGGAAGCATTAGAAGCCGCAAGGACTTTGGGGTATCCTCTTTTGGTAAGACCTTCTTATGTTATCGGAGGAAGAGGCATGCAGGTTGTTTATAATAAAGATGAACTTCTTTCATATATTGACAGCGCTTTAAAATTCTCAGATGAACACCCCATATTAATTGACCAGTATATAGAAGGTACAGAGCTTGAGCTTGATGCAATATCAGACGGCGAAAATGTCTTAATTCCCGCTATAACAGAACATATAGAAAGAGCCGGAGTCCACTCGGGTGATTCTATTGCTCTTTATCCTACAAGAACAATACCAAAGCATATTATAGAAAATCTTATAACTTATACCGAAAAAATTGCAAGAGCATTAAAAGTTAAAGGCTTGATGAATATTCAATTTATTTTAAAAGATGATATTGCTTATATTATTGAGGTTAATCCTCGTGCTTCAAGAACGGTGCCTATTTTAAGCAAGGTAACAAATATCCCTATGGTAAAAATAGCAATTGATGCAATTTTGGGTAAATCTATTATTGAACAGGGCTATAAAACAGGGCTTGCGGATACAACAAATCTTGTCTGCGCAAAAATACCCATATTCTCATTCCAAAAGCTGAACAGAATAGACCCCGCCTTAGCGCCCGAGATGAAATCAACAGGCGAAGTTTTGGGTATTGATACTTCTTATGAAAGAGCTTTAGTAAAAGGATTTTTAGCGGCAGGCTATAAACTTTCTACGGAAAGAGGAAATGTGCTGATATCTATTAACGACCATTATAAAAAGGATTCCGTTGAAGTAGCTCAGACTCTCGTTGATTTAGGCTATAAGCTTGTTGCAACAACAGGAACTCATAAATTTTTAAAACTTCATAATATTGAATCAATTGAAATTGAGAAATTTGATATTAAAAAAATGCAAAGAAATATGAAAAATAAAGATTTATGTTTCATCATAAACACGCCTACAACAAATAATAATTCGGTCAGATACGGTTCAGAAGACAGAGGTTTTCTTATAAGAACACTTGCGGAAATGTATTCGACCCCGTGTTTTACTGTTTTAGATACTGCAAAAGCTTATTTGGAAGCATTGAAATATTATATGAAAAATACTAATCTTTCTTATGACAGTATTGATAAATACAGAAATACGGCTGTTGTTTGCAATTAAGGATATATTTATGGAAGAATTTAATTCTATGCAGCATTCTGCCGCCGGTTCCTTTCCGCCGTCAGAATGCTCAAATAAAAAGAAGCTAAAGAAAAAAGCAAAATTTAAAATCAATATTAAAAATATGGGCGTAAATATTGATAAAAATGAATATAGAGAAATTGTTTTATCTAATTCAAATCATCCTGAAAATTTTAAATAGACTGATTAAGAAAAAATTTGATATAATAAACTTATGAGAAAACTGATTTTATTGTTAATATTCTGTATATTTTCATTGTTTGTTCTGCCTGCAAAGGCGGATATAATTCCTTTGAGTTCAAAAAATATTAAATATTACGGAATCGGTGTATTAAATATGCCAAAAAGCTATACTGTTTATCAATATCCTTATAATGACTCAAAAGTTTTAAGAGAAGTAAATTATGAAAGTATAAAAAAATCCGCAATTGTAAACAGCATAGATATGAGAAAAATTTCATATGTCGCTTATGTTCCTTCAAATAATGTGGCACTTTTGACCGTGGATTTAAACCCTGAAAATAATTGGTATTGCGTATTTTTGAATCAAGAAACAGGTGAAACCGGCTGGGTATATAATGATGATAAAGATGCCTTTTTAACATACAGAGGCTTATTTTATAAATACGGAAAAAAATACGGGATAAGAATGTTTAATGATTTACCCAAAGATGATAAAGTTCTTTATGCAAAAGAGTCAAAAAATTCTCAAGTATTGGAGCAGTTAACATATCCTAAATATATAAGTTTTACTGTAATACACGGTAATTGGCTTTTAGCTTCCGTTAATGATATGACAAAACAAGCGAAAGTAGGTTGGTTTAATTGGCGTAATGATGATGGAACTTTAAATATGTTTCCAAATTTTAAAGATTAACAAATTGTAAATTTTTTTATATTATTCTGCAATTTAATATTTTCAGCAAAGTTAAAACATACAACAAAAAGGAAAATTTGTATGTTATTGAATGTTAATTCTGTAAATTTAATGCCCAAAATAAATGTTTGTAAGTCTGAGAGAAAAGCACAAATTCAAAGCTTAAAATCTGATGTTTTTGTTAAAAGTTCAAATAATGTAAGTTTTAAAGGAAATAATTCGTTTATTGATTGGGCTGAAAATACAGATTTTGTTCATACTCAGCTTCCTGAAATATTATCAAATCCTGAAAATAAAATAGGTTCCGGATTTAGTCATACCGCATATAATATACCTAATAATGACGATTATATATTAAGAGCACATAATTCAGCACTGAATAATATATATGATTATACAAGTGCAAAAATAAAAGAGACTGAAAATAAAGAATTAAGTATTAATATAGGACAAAAAACAGCAGAGATTCAAATTAAAGATGAAAATAACATGCCTTATATGATAGAAATATTAAGAAAACAAAAAGGAGACCCTCTTGGAATTCCTCCGACACAGGCTGTTTTTATTCCTGATTCTGATGAGTTACGTCAAGGTGAGCTGCCGTATGAAGATATGGAAAGAAAAAAATACTATGCATCGTCAATTCATAAAGTTGCTCAAATGCCCCTGGAATCATATGAAAAATTAATAGATAATCTTCAAGCTGTTGAAAAGAGCGGTTATTCTTTTGATCATCTAAATTCTAATAATTTTCTTATTGACGGTGATAATAACAACATTAATATGATTGATATGGATAAAGTTAACAAAAAAGTAGATTATGGCAATGCTTTATATGCACTTACAAATATAAATTATTTTTCAACTTTTGCATCAAAATATGATAAAAACCCCGTAAGTAATGAAGAACTTGAACAGGCAATAAATGACACTGTTGAAATAATAGAAAAATTCATAAATGCTATGCAAAATAAAAATGTAAAATTTAAAAATCGTCACGAATATTCTTATGAGTTCATGAAATTATTTACAAGCTTTCCATTTGCTTTCTATTGTAAGGCGATAGATGAAAATCAAAAATGGGAAAAACTGGAACAAATAGGCGTGGTTGAAGACTATACATCATAAATTATTTTAATTCATATGGAAGCCTATATGTAATGAGGATTTCTTATGGAACATAATTGAAATTATTATTTATTTATTTTACTTACAATGTTATAAATTTTATCTAATTTAGAATTAATTTGAGAAATTTTATCTAAAGAGTCAGAAGTATATGTTTGATTTGGTTTTAAAAAGAAAACATAACTTTCAACATTGAAGAATTTACACATTTTTTCAAGCAAGCTGCTTGTAACAAAAGATTTACCATTCTCTATTCTGTTTATTGTTTGATAAGTTTGTAAATTTAAAGCTTCTGCAAGCTGTTCTTGAGTTAAATTTCTATCTTCCCTCAAATTTTTTAAATTATGACCAAATATTTTTTTAACATCCAAAATCTTATCCATTACAAGCTAAACCTACTTATTACAATGTTTTGAAAAACTCTTCCATTGAAATATCAAGAGCTTGTGCAAGTTTTAATAAAGTTATTAAACCAGGACGGTTTATATTAACTTCAATCTTACCTAAATAATCTAAACTTATTCCCGTAATTTCTGCAAGTTGTTCTTGAGTAAGATGTCTTTCTTCTCTTAATAATTTAATCCTTTTCCCTAATTTTTCGTAAAATTTTTCAAAACCCATTCTAAAATCTTACGAAATATTTACTCTTGTTTTTACTGGATATATTACCATAACAACATTATCAATTTTATTTAATTGGTTTAAAAAACTCCTCAAATGAAACTTATTTCTACCGCCTAAATATACAAGCTTTATAGGTAAAAAAAATACAAAAAACAGGGTTTAAACATTATCGCCGTCATGAGCAGGCAAAGATGCTGAATATTCCGCAAGAATTCTTGCAATATCAGAACCTTTAATAACAACTTCAAATATTAATTGAACATTGATTAATATTTTATCGGTATATTCTAATTCATCAGTATCAAAAATCTCAAACTCAATAAAATCAAATCCGACATAATTAATCCTGCCATAACCTTCACTTGTACCCCATTTTAAAAATACAAGCTGTCTTTCAAATAATTTAAGCTTATCTGCCAATCTCATAAATTTTCTCCTAATATAATAATAATGCTTATCGCTTATCAGGTCAATTATTCTGTTAGGTCTAAATGTAAATTTTACGTATATAATCTTTACAAATTGTCTAAAAATATTTTGTTTAAGATTTTGTTTTGGTATAGTCAAAACAATAATAAAATAAAAAGGAATTAATCGTGACGGATACACTCAGCCATACTGTTGATACAAAATCCGAGGTTTATAATAAATATATTTCTTCCCCTGTAAACAAAACAGAAAAAATAGAAATTCAACTATTTAAAATTTTTGAAGATGAAATTAATTCAAATAATCCTGTTTTGTTAAATTATAAACCTCAAGCCATACGAAAGATAGCCAAATTTATATCAGGTGACATAAATCGTTCTGCTTCAATTGGCATTGCAGGTGAAACAGCAAGCGGAAAATCTACTATAACTCTTGATATTATTGATACAATTGAAGTTTTTGCAAGAATATTTAATACAGGCAGAATAATTACTCGTGTTAATACAGATGATTATTATTATGACCGTTCGGAACAGGTAAAACAAGCAGGCGGTATGGCTGAATTTGCAAAAACCTATGATTTTGATGTTCCTGAAGCTCTGGAACTTGATTTAATGTATAAACATATTTTGGAATTATTATCAGGAAAGTCTGTTATGCTGCCTAAGTATGATATGTCAGGTACTACAATTAGAGTTGATAACTGTATACCGGCAGAACCTTCCAAAATAATTATTTCAGAAGGACTTTTTACTCTTACCGATAAAATTAAAGACGCTTTCGATTTTAAAATATATGTGGATATTGATAATAAAATTCAGAAGGAAAGATTTTTTATAAGAGCTAATGAACGTGGATTAGGGAAATCAGCAAATACAATATATCAAAATGCATCAAACAAAGCAGGAATTTATATACGTCCGTGCAAAAAGCAGGCTGATATTGTTTTATCGGGTGAAGCACAAAGAAACAGATATAAAATATTTTTAAATGAAATTCTTGCAGTAGTTAAAAGAATACACTTTTCATAGGGTTTGTATAATGTCTGAATGTTTGTATCAGGGAAGTTTTAATCCTATTCATAATGCACATATTGCAGTTGCTGAATATGTACACAGTAAATTAAATTTTGAGAAAATAGTATTTATTCCGGCATTTAAGCCTCCGCATAAAGATTTAAAAGATTTTGATGCGGATAATGCCATGCACAGGCTGAATATGGTTGAATTGGCGGTTAAAGAATACCCGTATTTTGATGTTTCAGCTATTGAATATATGAGAAATAAACCTTCTTATACTTATGATACGATTGTACAGATTTACAATATTATCAAGCCGAAAGATAAAATAAGCTTTATTATAGGAACTGATGCTTTTATTCAAATTGAAAGCTGGTATAAATCCGAAGAATTGAAAAATCTTTTAAATTTTATTTTGTTTATAAGAGAAGATAATTTTGACGAAACTCCTTTTATAAATTTAAAAAACAAAGGATATAATTATACTTTAATGCAAATGCCGTTTATTGATATTTCTTCAAGTGAAATAAGAGAAAGAATAAGACAGAATAAAGATATTTGTGATATACTGCCATTGAGTGTAGCTGAATATATTAAACGGAACAATGTATACAAAATACAGCATTGAAGAAATAAAAGAAAAATTAGAAAAAGCTCTTTCTTATGAAAGATATATACATTCTATAGGCACAATGGAAAAAGCTATGCAGCTTGCAGATGAATTTAATTGTGATATAGAAAAAGCCCAAATTGCAGGTATTCTTCATGACTGTGCAAAATGTCTTTCTAATGAAGAACTTGAAAAATTTAAAGATAATTTTGAAGATTGCGAAAAATTGAGTTATAAGACCTGGCATGCGCCTGTCGGTGCTTTTGTTGCAAATAATGATTACGGAGTAAACGATGAAGAAATACTTTCTTCTATAAGGTGGCATACTATCGGCAAAAAAAATATGACTGATTTTGAAAAAATTATTTTTATTGCGGATAAAATTGAATTACGAACACGTGAACCGGAATTCAGACAAAAAATCGAAAAAGCATTATATAAAAGGCATAACCTTGATGATGCAATGCTTAAAAGTTTTAAAATCACAATAAAAAGTCTTTTAAAACGCAAGCTGCCCATCTGCTTTCAAACTGTTGACGTTTATAATGATTTATTAGAAAAAACAGAAACATGAATGAAACAAAAAGATTAAAAGCACTATAGTAGTAATTTCTATAAGCATATGATAAAATTAATTTTGTGCATTTCAATATTTTCTGAAATAAAAAGAAAGATAAAATAATAAATGTCAGAGGAAAATATTATAATTGATAAATCAAAAAATAATGCGTTAGCTTTATTTGAATATTTAAAAGACTTAAGTTTATTATGGGTTAAGAATATTACTAATATCGAAAATTATGATTGGAGTTATTATTTTAAAAATATTCCGGATGATTCTGAAAATATTTTTATTTCATATCGTGATAGAGTGAAAACTGATGAATATGAGGAAAATAGCAATTCTAAAGTTATTTTAAGTGTTAAAAAACCCGAATTTGAAAAATGTCCGGAACCGCCAAAATCTATCAAAAAATGGCTTAATGTAGGCTGGGAAATATATAGTAATCAAATTTCAATTAAAAATTTTATAACGGAAAATAATGTAAATATTAGTTTTACTAATGATAAAATTAGAGTATCTGATTATGCAAAATGGTCACATCAAAGAAGCGAATGGCAGTCTAAACAAATAAAAATTAACGATGTAAGAGATTTTTTTAATGAATTATTCCGTTTACATGTTGATTTAAACAGAGAATCAGAAGTTTCTGAATTAATAGTCGGTAATGGATTTATAAACATTAACAATAATGAAAAAATTAATCATCCTATAC
>JAJQHF010000112.1 GCA_021199975.1 Candidatus Gastranaerophilales bacterium | reverse complement strand
CTTCTGTTGCAGACAATTTAACAAAAGTTATAACAGCTTCCATAGCTAATATATCGGATGAAAATTTAACAGTATCAGAAATCGGGGTTGTTACCGGTTATAGTTCTACTACTTCTTCTTATTATTATAATCACACTCTCATAGCCCGTAGCCTTATAACCCCCGTTACCATAGCACCTAACGAAACAAAAACTTTCCAATATACGCTTGATTTGTCAGGGATTGCAGGGTAGGTAAAAAAATGATTTGGTATAAAGATGATGAACTTATAATAGAGTTTGATAAAAAACCTTCTGTTACAATGAGCTATCCTATGCCCTGCTATGATGAATGCAAGAACAGGGAAATAGATAAAAAACCGTTTTTGAACAAAGAAGATTTAGAGGTTAAAATAACGGTTCAAAAACCCGTAGGTATATTATCAGATAGGAAAACATATACTTTTATCATTCCAAAAGGCTACACATGGGATGGGGCAACAATACCCCGTTTCTTTTGGCGGTTCATAGGTGCAAATACAAGCCCCGAGTTTTTAATACCCTCTATGATACATGATGTATTATGTGAAAATCATTCATATATAGATAACAACAGGTATTTATCAACAATAATACTTGAAAGATTGCTTTATTGTTCGGATGTCAACGGGTTCAAACGCTGGATGATGAAACACAGCGTTGATAATTTTCAGAAAATAAAAGGCGGGTGGAAAAAATAACCGTATGAATATAAAAGCGTATTTAAAAGCTTTAAATAACATAGAATTAGAAAATTTATTTAAAAAATCTTTCCTTACTGAGGAGGAATATTGGCTTTTAAAATATACTTTTATTTATAAGAGAATGGTTGAAAATATTTGTGCAAAATTAAACATTTCAAAATCCGCATATCATAATAAAAAGAATGTTGCATTAGCTAAGGTGGAAAATACTTATAAAAATTTGATTGAATGATTAAAAAAATGTAGACTTTTAGCGTAAAAGTACGGATTTTTTTATATAAAAACCTGTCATAATAATAATATAAACACATATATACATATGAAAGGTTTTTTATAATATGCAAAATTATATAGGAATGCCTAATCCTAATTATTTTTACAATCCGTTGATGAATGCACAGCAAAGACTGGCGCAAATGGAAGCTCAATACCCTCAATATGCGGCTGTTAATAACAACACGGCAAGCCCCAATGTAAAGGCTTTATTTGTTATGAATAAAGATGAGGCAAATGCCCAGCAAGTGGCATTAGACGGCTCTATAACCGCTTTTATTAACAAAGCTGATAATGAAATTTATACAAAAGGTTTGGGCAATAACGGTTTATTAGAATTTAAAACTTATAAATTGTTTATTGATGAAAATAAAAATAAAGATAAAAATAAAGAAATTCCGGGTGAAACAAACGAAATAAACGAAATAAAAAAAGAAATAGATTATATAAAAAAACAAATAGAGGAGTTTAAAAAAGATTATTATGTTAAGCAGCAATCCGATGCAGATATTTCAGTTAATAGGACAGTTAAAAAACAATCCTAATCCAATGATGTTAATGCAGCAAATAATGGGGAATAACCCTATTTTTCGGCAGGTAATGCAGATGTCAAAAGGTAAAAACCCTGTAGAATTAAAACAAACAGCAATAAACTTGTGTAAAACTCAAGGTATAGATTTTAATCAAGTTCAAGAAACGGTTAGGGGTATGGGTTTAAACCTATAAAGTAAAATAAAATATTCCACAAAAAAGTGTTGATTTTTCCGCAATCTATCTTTGTTTTTGTTTGCGTGACAGTGTAGAAGTAATAAAAAAAAATAAAAACAGAAAGGCGGTCATTTATGACAATGGACGGATTAACAGCGGCAGACGTTGCAGCCATTACGAACAAAGGTTACAATTACGGGAACGGTTACGGCTTCGGCGGTGAGTGGATTTGGGTTATAGTTCTCTTTGTTATTTTTGCGTTTTGCGGTAACGGTTTTAATCGTAACGGTAACGGATTAACACAGGCAGAATTACAGCAGGGTTTTGACACTCAATCACTCTTAAGAGGTCAAGAGGGAATTAAAAACGGGCTTTGTGACGGGTTCTATGCTCAAAATACTACAATGCTGCAAGGCTTTGCGGCAGCTAATGCGGCAATTGCCGAAAATCGTTTTGCGGCTCAAAATTGCTGCTGTGAAACTAATCGCAATATAGATGCGGTTAGATATGAAAACGCTAAAAATACTTGTGATATCGTAACGGCTATTAATGCGGACGGAGAAAAAACAAGGGCTTTAATGGTTCAAAATACTATACAAGCTCTTAGAGATAAGCTCGCAGACCAAAACCAAGCATTGCAAACGGCTAATTTTCAATTATCACAGCAGGCTCAAAGCGCTAATATTATTAACACTCTTAGACCCGTTCCGCAGCCTGCTTATATTACTTGCTCCCCTTATCAGGCTGCAAACTTCTATAACGGGTTCGGCGGCTCAGGGTGCGGGTTAAATGTTGTATAGCATTTTAATTTTAACGGGGTTTGATTTGGATTTTATATTAATTTAAACTCAAGCCCCGTTACCCCCCCCCAAAAAAAAATATATAAAAAAGAAAGGAAATAATAAAAATGGCTTGCAATAATTGTCAAAATTTTCATATATCTACGGGTTTAACCTATACAGCAGGTACAAGCTTAATAATAGCAGTTACAAACAGCACAAATACAGCATCTAAACAGCCGTTTTGTTTTGTTATTAAATCATCAGATAATATTTCAAATACCGTAACGGGTGACCCCGTTAATGTTTTCCTTACTGTTAACGGGAATAGTGCAAATTTATATAACAAATATCATTTACCCGTTACATCGGATGAATTAACCTGCAGGAAGTTATATAAAGGCTGGTATGTTAATGACGGTACTAATGCCTGGGTAGAATTGGCTAATTTTCCGATTTGCGGCTGTAATTAATAACTAACCGGTAAGTAAAGAAAGGTTTAATTATGTACTTAAGAGAAAAAGTTAAATGTATCTTGAAAAAAGATGCCGAAAAAATTGCCGATTTTGTCGAAGAAATGTATGAATATTTCCCGGAACAAGTCGAAAAAATGATTAATGAACAGTATTACGGCTGTCATCTTAAGGATGAAGAAGTTTATGAAAAAGCTGTATCTTATTTAGTTAATCCTGACGGTTCAAAGGGTGCGAAATGGGATGTTGACGAAATTATTAAAAAATCAGGTATCGATATAAGCGAAAAAGATTATACCGAACTTGATTATGCTTATATAGTTAATATGCTTTATTCTGATTACGGCAGTAAGATTAAAGACCCCGATATTATTATGAGTATGGCTGAATTATATTTAGAAGATAAAGACTACCCCGGTGAAGCCTCCGAACGTGCTTATTGTGATGCTAAAAAACGCATTAAGTATTTTATGGAGAAATAAGTATAAAGGAGAGTTTTTTATATACTCTCTTTTATTTTTTTTTATTCCGTTTTTTAAAAAAAATATGCCCGTTTTAAGACGTGATAAAATAATATTATAATATTATAGGCGGTAATCAGCGGGCGGGTTTTATAAATATGTTTGATCTTGATTTTTTTAACTTTTTATTTACCTCAATTAATTTTATTTTAATCTATTTCTTATTTTTAAAATGGTTAACTAAAATGAGTATTTTAAAAAAACAAAATGTTGAGAATAATATGGAAATTCACGAGATAAACAAAGAAATTATGAAAATGAACGGTTGTTTTTGTGAAATTTCTAATTTTCTTAACAACTATCTAATAAAAGAAAACGTCGAAAATAATAAAAATGGAAATGAATAATATAATTGTATTCGCACCGTGTGCGGTGTTTGTAATAACTTTATTAATCCAAATAGGAGTATTTGCACGCTCCAGTGAACTTTTAAGCCTAAAGGCTGAAATGCTTGAATATGTTGCTAAAAATTATCTGTCAAAAGATATTTATGCGGATAATCATAAGTCATTGCAGGAAGATTTAACGCAAATGCGCCAAGATATAGCAGATGTTAAAAATCTGTTAATAACCATTGTAACAAAAAACAGCAGTAACAATTAAAAAGAAAAGACGAGAAATGAAAACATCAGACAACGGAATAAATTTAATAAAGAAATTCGAGGGATTAAAAACAAAAGCTTATAAATGCCCTGCAGGAGTTTGGACTATAGGTTACGGTCATACATCAGGAGTGTTAAGCACTGATACATGTACAAAGGAACAAGCTACAAACTGGCTAAAACAGGATGTTAAAACGGCTGAAAATGCAATTGAAAAATATGTAAAAGTCGAATTAAATCAAAACCAATTTGATGCACTTGTAAGCTTTATATACAATGTAGGTTCGGTTGCGTTTAGAAAATCTACAATGCTAAAATTCATTAATAATAAGCATTTCCCTTTAGCGGCAGGTCAGTTTGATTTGTGGATATATTCAAAAGGTGTTAAACTTGAGGGGCTTATTGCAAGAAGAAAAGCAGAAAAAGAATTGTTTTTGCGTAATTCCGTAGAGTGAGGGCAAAGCCCAAAACTCGAAGTAGCAGCAGAGCCCGACAGAATGGAATAAGCCGCAGTCTTATAAAATGAGGTTACAGGGGCTGTGCGAACAGGAATTACAAGACAGTGTGAATAAATTTTAATAAATTTTTACACACAAAATTTTTTGTATGTAATGAAAACCGCACAAATAATTAAATAAATATGTTATAATATAATTAAGCGGATTAACTCCTATAAAAGCTGGGTTCTCGAATGAGAGTAGACATAAAGTTTAGAATGCCTTTGCTCTTGGAGCTAATCTGTTTTCATTTAAATTCAGGGATTAAAGACCATATCGAGCACATACTCGAATTGGTCTTTTTTATTTGTTTTCTACATTTTCTATAACTGTTTTTAACTCGTTATTAACATTTTTTGAAATGTAATTTACGGTTATAAAATAGGTAATTGCAATTATAATTACAGTTAAAAGTAATATGATTACAGTTATTAACAGTTTGTTTATGTTTGATAACTTATTATAATCTTTTTTTAAGGTGTTAATTTCGTTTAAATACAAGCCTTCTCGACTTGCTTTATCTTCTAGTAATAATTGCTTGCTTTTAACTTCCGCTAACTCGTTATTTGCGGTTTTTAACTCGTTATATACCAGTTCAAGACGGTTATTATATTTGTCATTAATAGTTAATATCTTATCTACAATGTCATTATCAAAATCATTGTTATTATTATTTTTCACTTGTATGTTACCGTTAATTTCGGTATCTGAAATGTTATTATCTGTTAATATATCTTCATATTGTAGGTTATTAACAGGTTCTTTACCGTATAAATTTTTGTATAATTCAATTTGTTGGTAATCAGTAATAATAACAGTTACTTCACGACCTTTTATTTTTTCTTTTACAGTATTTAACTGTTCATTTTCGGGTAATTCACTGTTATTTAATATTCTTTGATAAATTGTTTTTGCTGTAGTGCCTGCAAGTTCTGCGAATTCTGAAACCGATAACTTTTTTTCCACTTTTTCACCCTCTTATTTAACGGTAAAATACAGTTAAAATAAATAAAATAACTTGTAAATTACTTCCTTGACAGCATGCTACCATGCTCGGTAACATGAGAAAAGTAAAAGGTCATGAACTTTTACAAGAGTTAATAAAAAATAAAAAGCCTTGAGCAAAAAACAAACCCAAAGCAAATAATTATACTACAAAATGATTATAGCTTGTTTTTGTTCATAGGTCAAGTTTAAGTTACGAAAAAATAAGGAGATTGGAAAATGAAAAAAACAAGTTTAGTTATCAATCATGACATGATTCATGACATGACATGTAATGAACTATGTCATGAAGGTATAAATACCCCTATTATATGTCATGATAGCAGTGAAAACAGATTATCAAAATCCGACTGGTGGTATTTGGTTAATCAGTTAACAGAGTGGAGAGTTTTTAATCCTAGAGCGGTTATTAAAAAAAATCCTGCTGCTGCATGGCGTGTAATGAACCTTTGCAAGGATAATTGCGTTAGAGTTCCCGGGGCATATTTTACTACTTGTTTTAGAAAAGAACTTGAAAAAGACAAGTTATTATCTTTCCAAAAAACTCTTGAAAAAAGAATGGGATTATAAGTACATTTTGTACACTTAATATTTCTTAACAATATATATACATAACATTGATTATGTAATAAAACCGTTAAAAAACAAAGGAGGTATAAATTATCATACAAGATAAAAAACGTTCGATAAAACGCATTCTGAAGCGTGTAATTGTATATTAAAATAAAATAAAGATAAGATAAAAAAGTTTAACTAAATTCGTAAGCGTCTGCTTCTAAAAATTCATATCCGTCTATTGTTAAAAACCCCGGTCTATCTTCTTCAATTGGCGGCTGCTGTTGCTTTTCTTCTACCATAATTAAAAACTCGGTTTCTGATATTTGTTTTTCATATTCATTTTTTATGATCCCTTTTTTTAATAGCTTTTTTAAATCTTTAATGCTTTTTAATCCGTTTTGATATTCAAACAAGAACCTATGACCGCATGAGGCTTTTCCAAGGTGTATTGTAGTTTTAGGTTTACCACAGCAAGGGCAAAAGTCAGTTTTTAGATAATAGTTTATTCCCATTGTTTTACTCCTTTAATGAAATTTTTAATTAAATTATTTCTTTTCTCTTTTGAAACAGATGTTTCATTATAAACTACATATTTTATATTCTCTTTGACAAGTTCAAAAAATACTTTTAGACTGCTAAAATTATTCTCCTCTAATTCTTGTATTATTTTATCTTGTATCTCAATTCTCTCTTTTGCACGTTGTTTTATATTTTCAATTTCATTATTCATTTTTTATTCCTTTTATTTTGGCATTTCTTTATATTCTCTTCCGTCTAACAAACAGCCTGTTTTTTTCTTGTTTACGCCGCCCCATTGCTTAAAAAAGAATGGGACTTTTTGCTCTTCGCATTGTCTTTTAATATTACGAACCCAATCGGGATGACAAGGACGGGCATTTTTACCCGATTCACCGCCAACTATTACCCAATCAATCCTCGTCAAATCTAATTCCCCTAAATCTTCTAACAAGGGTTCACAACTTAAAAATTTAATTTTTGCATTGGTTTGTTTTAGATAGTCCATGCGGCTTTTATATTTTGCCATTTCAACCGTTACACCGAGCCATACATTAGCAGGATATTCAAAATTGGGCAGTCTTTCGGCTCTTTTTGTTAATATCTGAAAAATATGCGGATCGTTAAAGTAACATTCGTCCAGAATTAGCTGAATTTTTAAATCTGTAACGTCTTTATGAAATGTATCGCTCATTGAATTGACAAAAATCATTTTAGTTTTTTTGCCAAATTTGCGTGTTAATTCTTCGGCGTGAAAAATCACTTTATTAAAAGGTTCTTTATATTTCTCTTGTCTCATAGCTGTTAAGCGTTTGTGCATTTTTTCAGCGTAACAATTTTGACAGCCGTCTGAATATTTTGTACACCCTGTAATTGGATTCCACGTTTCATTAGTCCATTGTATTTTTGTTTTGCTCATTTTTACTCCAATAGTTTTTTATATTATTTGTTTTGTAAGGATTTTGTCATATCTTTTTTGCTTGTTTTTCCAACTCCGGGAACAATCATCAGGAACATTTTTTGATTTTTCTTTGATTGCTTTTATTTTTTCACCTATTGATTTATCTAGCTCGATAAACTTATTTTTAAAAAATTCACTGCAAGGGTAAATTTTACCGTAGTTTTGCATAAAATAGGGCGGGATATAGTCTTTGCCGTATAACTCAACCAGTTCTTTTAAGGTTAATTTGTCATTGTTTGGTCTGATTTCTATTGCTATGTTTTCCAACATTAAAAGCTCATTATTATTCATTGTTATGTTTCCAATAGTTCGGGGTTTTCATAGATATTGCCGATTATTTCGTAACTCGTATGCCTTTCATCAAATTTCAACCAATAATGTCTTTTTGTTTCACGAATATAATTACAATACTTTATAAATGCAATCTCAAAAGTATTACCGACACCGTCTTGTAATATATCCCCCTCAAAAATCAGCTTGCCGTTTTTGTCTTTTAGCCCTGTGCATTGCATAAGAATATATTCTTCGACACTTTCTATTTCTATTCCATAAGCATCATTATTAGGTTTTTCCAGGCAAATATCCACCAGTTCCAAAGTGTCACGCATAAAACCCAATTCTCTTACATCGTATATTCTTTTGCTCTCAGTATTATAAGCTCTAAATTTAAATCTGTCGTTCATTTTCCACCTCTCTCTATACTGTATTCACAGTTACAATTAGTAGCCTCTGTTTGTTTTTTGCAGGAACAATCATCTGGTTTAAGTATTCCACATATTATTAATACTATTGATATTATTAAAATTATTATTAAAACTATAAAATCTTTAAGATTTTTTCTGTTTCTCTCTCTGTAATTTTTATTCATCAGTTTTTACCTCAATCTTTTTAAGTGCAATTGCTTTTAACAAGTTTTTAAGCTGTTTATATGCAGTTTCGTAATATCCATACCTAATTTCAGCCCGTCTGCGTGTATAGCCTTTTTTGTATGTTTTACTGCTTATTTGGCTCATTCTATAGGTATACTCTTCCTTTAAAGCCTCTAAATCTTGTATCAAATCACCTTTAATCATTTGTTTTTACTCCTTGTTTATCTCAATTTTGAACTTAGTACCTCTCAGCTTTATTTCTGTTTTAAATTCGTTTTCCGGTTCGTTCTTCAGATTTGAACATATACATAGCAGAAAGTCTAAGCAGGTAAAATTGTTTTTGTCCATAAAGTCAAATAGTTTATCCCAGTCGCCTGTTCCTTTTTTAAATTGTTCTTTTGTTGTCATATCGCTTTTATTTACTCCTTCTTTTTCTATCAATTTTGAAATTTCAGCCTGATGTTGTTGAAACCATGGGATATCAGCCAATTTTTAGTTTCTAAATAGCTGTCTTCTATTCCGTACTCGTACACCTGATTGTTTTTCTCAGCAATGACTGTTTCAAATTCAACGGGCTTTTTATCCTCATATCTTTGTTTGATTACTGAATTTTTCAACAAATAAGCAGGACTCGGGGCGGAAACTCCCGCATAATTACTGATAGTAAACTTATACAGCTCGTCATAGTCGATATTCTCTTTCAGTACCGTTTTGTATACTTCCAGCCAGTTTGTACCATTGCCTTTATTCAGCGGGTACAAAGTGAAAATCTTTTGTAAAAATTCCTCACGCTCCATTGTTTTTGAAATACTCCGTTATGTCGAATATGTCATTTTCGTATCTGCCGTTAAATATGCCTATGTGGTTGTTAATCAGCATTTTAAAGTCAATTTGACTCTCGCATATTTTTTTCAGCTTGTTTGCCTTTTCGCATAAGCTCTTAAAATAGCCAACATCATTGTCAATTTCATCTATGAAACGAGCCAATAACTCCTGTATTTGAGTATTTCGCCGTTCAAACCTTAACCGGGGCAAATTAGGGCATAATTCCTCATAAAAGCGGTAATAATCCTCAAACTCCGGTCTAATACACGGAGGGTCGGCTGTTTTTTGTTTTTGCGTTTTATTACTGCCCTTTTCCCATGTTCTGACAGCGGCTCGCCAATCTTTCATTTTGTTTTTACCTATATACCAGCCTTTACTGGTGTAAAAGTCGTAAAATTGCTCATAATCAATCGTATTTTGCCGTTCATTCAGGCAATATTCCTTTACTTCTTCAAGTTTTGGCGGTTTAAATACTCCCTCGTTTTTTCCGCATACTCTTAGATTTTCAGGTAAATCTGCAAACTTTAAAGGTTGTTTTGTTTCGTTTATTTCGTTTGTTTCGATTTCTTCAAAATCTGAATTTTGAAAATTTTGAAAACTTTTTTCTTTTTTGAAAGAAATATCCTTATTCCTTATTCCTTCTTCTTTCTTCCTTATTCCTTCTTCTTTATTCCTTATTCCTTTATCATTAGGGGGGTTTTTGGGGGGTTTTTTAGGACGTCCTCCAAACTTGCCGAACTCCGCTCCTAAAGCCCCGTATTCTGCACCTTTGCACCCATTTTTATATTTCATTAAATTTGCAATTATTTGAGGTTTAATGAGCAAAAATTGTGCATAAATGGTCCGGTTTTGTTCCAATTTTGTTTCAATTTCGGTACAAAGTTGTTCCAAGTTTGATACATTTTCGTCACTTTCAAAGTTCAACTTCATCACACTATCGTATAATTTTAGTCGTGATTTATCGCCAAGTAATCTTATTGCATTGTAAAAACTTCTATAAAATAAAAAACTTTCTCTTTGCATATTTTTTATTCTTCCTCTGCTATCAATTCTAACAATGTAGTCACTTTATCAATATCATATATATTTGAAACAAAGTCACCAAAGCCATTTGGCTCTGCTTTATTCAATATATCCTTTAAAACAGATAAGCATTTTTTAATTATTTCTTGTTCGGTTTTCATTTTTATCTTTCTTCCTACAAACTAAAATTTTTATAACTATTATTTATCTCTTCCTGATCTAAACCTATATATCTGAGAGTTACAGCCGGGGAAGAATGATTTAATATTTTTTGCAAAAGTACAATATCATTAAATTGTTTATAATGATGATAGCCAAAGGTTTTTCGCAGCGAATGTGTCCCTATTTTATCTTTAATCCCTGCTCTTATTGCGGTATTGCGCAGCATTCTATATGCTTGTGTTCTGCTCAATCTGCAATTTTTTTGAGACAAAAAAAGCGGCTCTTCTAAATCTCTAAAATCTGTAACTCTGTATATTAACGGCTTTAATTTTTCATTAATCGGGAATTGTTTATATTTATTTGTTTTCTTTTCCCTTATAGTAATAAAAGATTTATTTTTTACATCCTTGACATTTAAGGCTAAAAGGTCTGAAACCCTTAAGCCGCTGTTTATACCCAAAGTGAATAATAATAAATCTCTTTTGTTATGCGCTAAGAGTCGTTTCATTCTTTCGATTTTCTCTTTATCTTTTATTGGACTAACAATTTCCATATCTATCTTTTTTTACCTATCTTCCTTTTTTTAAAAAAAATTGTCCGTCATTGTGGATTGTTTCTGCATCAGTTACTACAAAGAAAGGAGTCACCCGGACGGACACGGGCTTTTATGATTAGGTTTCATTTTTAAAACGGTATTTCTTCATCTGATTGCTGTTTTTCGGGTATGTACATTGATAAGCTCCAGCCCGGGCTGTTATCGCTTTTTCTTTTATCCTGCGGAATTTCCGTTAAAATAAATTTTAGTTTTTTTAATTGCGGGTAAAGTTCAAAAATCTCTTTATCTAAAGATAATGAAATGTATGTATTACCTTTGTCACTTACGTTATAAAATCCTGCTCCTATTTTCATTTTGTCTCCTTTGCTCTTTCTTTTGCTAATTTGTCTAATATATAATCTTTACGTCTTGAACAAGCCTCTTTAAAGGCTTCTTTGTCATTTGTTTTATCAATATTCGCTTTAAAATATTTTGTCAAATTCACTAAATCGTTAAAGGTTGCCACATTTATGATAATGTCAAAATCGCTGTTATCATCTGTTATTTGCGGTTGTGTTTGCGGCTGTTCTTTTTTAATCGGTATAACTTTTCCCATTTCGTATAATTTTTCATTTGTTTTTGTATCAACAATAATTAACTTGTTAATGTCTCCATTATCCGAATAACCGACTGTTTGAACGCTAAACTCTTGAAATTTATTCTCCAATTCGTATTTTTTACCGTCTTTTAATTTTGTTTTGACGTTTAACCATATAAACGGGGCGGAGTATAACTCAACACCAATACCCCACTTAAAACCTGCCCTTTTGAAACAATCCGACGCTTGACCTTTTTCAGCTTCCGTATTGCTTTCGGTTCCGCAATCCCAGCGCCACAGCCACTCTTTTATATCTTTGTTATAAATCCCTATACCGCCGTACATCTTGCCGTCAATAACTTTAAAGTCATTCTGCCAATAATCGCCGTATGTTTCATCTAACAATGTTCTGTCGGTTCTTGCTGTTTTATATAAAAGCAAAGAACATCCTTTTTGTGTACATTGTTGTACTCTACACTCTATTTCATCTGCTTTTAATTTTCTAAAATTACTCATTAGTCGTAAATGTTCCTTTGTTTTATTTCATTATTTAATTGCCTGTAATAATGACCGTTTTGGATTTCCATTGCTTCAACTACAGCCTGCATTAGTTCTTTATTGGTAAATTCTTTTATTTCAGCCCTTGTATGGCTGTATTTCTCTTTTAAATTAACATTAACAGCCATTGCAGAACCTCTTTAAGTTATAATTAAATTGTGTATCGACATCTTGCCATTTATTGTTTGCTTTATCTTCTATATGGTTGATATAATCCCTTCTTTCAATGACTTTTTTACAATCATCTGTATTGAAAAAGCCTTTAATTTGACACCAATCAAGCACTTTTGCAACATCTTCAAAGCAATTCCAGTAAAATAACGTTGCAAACATTTCAATTCGTTCCTCTTTTTCGTTTTCACTACACATTTTTTGTTTTTCTCCTTATTTTTTTTATTAATTTGTTGCTTTTTGTTCTTCGCCGCTTAACACCCAATCAAGATATTTTTTTACTTTTTCCCATGTGTAAACATCTTCATCATTTCGCCATATTTTATGTCTTACATCGATTAAAGCCTCTTTTATCTCTTTTTCCGTTCTCATAATAATTACATCGCCGCCTTTTTTGTTGTTTTGTTGTTTCTTTGTTTGATGATGTCATAAAAATATGACACCTTGTTATCTTTTATCACCCTGCTTAAATCCCTGCTTGCTAAGTCGTAACATAACAATTCGGGCTTGGTTTTGATTAAATCCCAGTAATAAAAGAACATATTATTGTGAAGTTTTTTACACTTGAATTTAAACAAATCATCTCTTTTGTGTTCAAGGTTTTTGATTTTATGGCTGTAATTGACTTTGCAACGGTTTAAATAATCAAACATACAAGTTAAAGCGTAGGCTATACATCCGACTAATATTAACAGTGCAAAGCTTTCTAATTGTGTCATTTTGTTTTTCCTTTTATTTACTTTATCCCTTATTTCTATTATTGCATTTTTGAAAACGGGCATTTTTTGTACTACAAATTTAACCTTTTGTTGAGGTTTACATATTTTTTTGTTTATCTTAAAATATTCTTTGTAAATCAAGAATGATTTATTTTAAACATAATTGCAGATTTTAAAAACTCGGAAAAGTTATTTATCTGTTTTTCTTCTAAATATTCAGATATAACATCCCAAAATTTTAAATCAAAGACTACATGTTTATGTACATAAATCTTATTGGTATCATTTTTTCTCATAATGTTATTTTCCTTTACTTTTGTATTATACAATTAATAAGAGTATCTGTCAAATAAAATTATAAAATTAGAAAGAGTGTTGAAAAATGAAAGAAGAAAATGTTAGTGATAGAATTAAATTATTCAGAATTTATTTAAAGTTAAAACAGACTGAATTTGCTGAAATGGTAGGCATTAGACAGCAGCAATTAACTAAATATGAGTGCGGTGTTAATGAGCCTGCAAGCAAATTTTATGTTAAGTTATGTGAAAATACTAACATTAACCTTAATTGGTTAATGACCGGCAAGGGTGAGATGTTGGTTAACAAAACAGATAAAGCGTTTGTTGCAACCGCTCAATATCCTGATGCCGTTGAGATTAAGTATTATGATGACCCAAAAGTGTCAACCACTATAAGGAGTGCCGACATTACCAATTTTTGGCTTGACAGAGAATTAATTCATAACGTTTGGAAAACGGATGAAAAAAATCTCTGTATCCTCAAAATGCCCGGGGATACCATGGACGGCGGCGAGAACCCAATTAAAGACGGTGATTTACTTATAATAGATACATCCGCCGTTAATCTGCTTCGCTCCGGCATTTATGCTTATACCACTATGGACGGCAATTATATATTTGTGAATATCCTAAAACCCCGCCCCGACGGCTCTTTAAAGCTGTGTTATTGGAACAATTCATATGATGAAATAATCTATACTAAAGACCAGTTACAGCAATTAAGGTTTAACCCTGTAGGTATGGTTTTAAAGAATATGTCTATAGGGGTATAATTCATTTACCACTCTTTTTATAATTTTATTTGGTTGTCAATGTGCTGTAGACTGTATTAAAATAATAACATACTTAAATAATAAAGTCAAACACTTTTATAATAAAAACTTATAACTTGTTTTATTGTGTTTTTTTTGTTATATTTTTTGTATGGCAATTAAAGAAACAAATAAACAAATGATGATTGTTATATCTAAAGAAGATTATGCAAGACTTGAAGTTATTGCAAAAAAACAATGCCGTAGTGTGTCTAAGCAAGCTTTATTATTTGTTTTGCAAGGTGTTGAAGAATTAGAAAAGAGAAAAGATTAAATAATGCGTAAATTTTTAATTTCTGTTTTGTTTTTATTTTTGTTTTGTCCGTCTGTATTTGCAGATGATTATTTGATACCCGCACCGGTCGTTTATACAGAGTTTACCGTAAAAGATGATTATATCCTTATTGCGGGATTATGGAAAGATTTAAACAATTATAATCTTAGATTAACGGCTGATGAGATAGAATGTAATAAAAATATTTGTGAATCAAAACAAGCATTAATATCTTTTACTTATGGAACTTATGGGGTTTTAATGCCGTCCGGGGATACATATAAAATAATTAAAAGAGATGATAATAACATTTTATTAAAATCTGATTGTGAAAATTTTGAAGGATATATAAATATTGATATAAAAAACAAAACCGCATATAAAACCAAAGTATATTCACATTCTCCGGAGATAGATAAATATCAGTTATTAACTGACATTTTTGATGTAAATGAAGAAACAAGAAGAATTATTCAGTATCGAAAAAATAAAGAATAAAAAAGATTTATGTAAATGAAAAAAGAAAAGAAGAAAGATTAAGTAAATGGACGATTTTGACGTCATTAAAGAAATTAACGGACAAGAAAAAGAAAAAGAAGAAAGTATTCCTAATGAGTTAATTGTATTAAGAATGGCAAAAACTCAAGCTGTATTTAAAGGATTATATATTTCTATACTCGCAGGTATAATTATTACTTGGATTGAGGCTTTTTTTACAAAAACACAAATTAGTTTAACTGCTTTTTGTACGGTATTATTTATATTATTTGCTTTATCTGCTTTAATTGCAGAAAAATTTAAAAAGTGTATTTTTTTATATATTACATTTGCTGCCTTTTTGTGTCTAACAATATTATTGTTTTTACAGGGGCAATTTTTGGGGCTATTATGGTATTTACCTTACACCTTCTTAATATTATTGGCGGTTTTTACACTAAAAAATAAAAATACAAAAAAATATGAAAAATTTTTAAATGTTTATAGCTGTATTATTTCCTGTGTGTGCATTTTGGTATTAGTTGGTTTTTATTTGTATGATGAGTGGCTAATAATTAAACAGGATTTTTGGCAATTTATAAATCCCTTTTGTTATTTATGGACATTGGTTTTAATGTTTAAAAATTTAATAAATTTTGTAATTTTATTTATTTTTGTTTGTCATTGTATATTAATTAATGTTTTGCAAAAATTAGAGAATTTTGATAATTTAAAATCAATTTGGGAACAAACAAGCGGTCAAAAGTACGAAGAATAAAAGAATTTGAAAAGAGAAAAGATTAAATAATGCGTAAATTTTTATTTTGTTTTAAAGCCTATTTCTTGCGGTCTTGTGCGGTCGGATAACAAGGCTAATACTTTGTATATCTCTTGCAAATCTGTTTTATTATCTTGACAATGCCGCATAAAATAATGTTCTAATTCCGTTAATCTTTCCGCAAGTTCTTTGTTTTCTATTGCCCATTGTCTTAATTTTACAAAGGTACGCATTATTTGTATGTTAATTTCAATAGCACATTTACTTTTTAAAACACCTGAAAGCATTGCTATTCCTTGTTCTGTAAAAACGTATGGTAAATATTGTCTGCCGCCGCCTTTGGGTGAGGTCACAAATTGTGACCTCAAGTTTTCAAATTCTTCTTTTGATAATTGAAACATAAAATCATTAGGAAATCTTTCAATATTACGCTTTACCGCTTGGTTTAATACCTTTGTTTCAACTTGATATAACATAGCTAAATCGCTATCCAGCATTACTTTTTGTCCTCTGATTACATATATCAGATTTTTTATTTCTGTTAAATTGTTCTCAATCTCTTTTGTCATGCTCTTAATCTTTTTTGTTTACTTGATTTTATCATAAAGATAAAACATTAAAAATAAAAAATTTCTTTTTAACTGTAATAAAACTTAATAACCTATTTAATTTAAAATGTTTTCATGTTATAAAACCTTATAGGTTTTTAAGGTTTCCTAAGTTTAAATCAAAGACAAAACAGTATTAAAATTAACTTCTTCTTTTATTTTAAATAAATACCCTTATGTACGAAAAATTAACTTTCTTTTTTTTGTTTTTTTTATTTTTGTTTGTTTAAAAGTTTTTTAAAAAAAATACTCCGGTTGTGTTATAGTCGGAGTAGTAATAAACGATAATCAATTAAGTAATTTTTTTATTTTTATGGATTGCTGCGCATTCGCTTGCAATGACGGTTTTTTTATTTGTTGATTTTTTTATTTGTTTAGTGTATAATGTAGTATATATTATTTACATAATAAACTATTTATATATAAATGTCAATCGTTAATATAAAGATAAGGGGGTTTGTTTATTATTATTATGAATATTCAAGAGGCTATGCTTTTAATTTCTTTAAAGAAAAAAAATATTTATTCCATTGCAGATTTGGGACGGTGTTTGAACTTATCAAGGCAATACTTGCAAAAATACAAAGAAAAAGAACTTGATGACGAACAAATACACCAACTGGAAACATTTTATAATGTTAACCTTAAATACAGTTTAAACATCGCTGACGCTATAGAAGTTAAATATTATAATTCAGGTATAGAAGAACTGGACAATAAAGTTATTAAAAACCCGCATATTACAAGTATATGGCTGGATAAAGAGTTAGTACGCAAGGTTTGGAAAATAAAAGACGAGAACACTTTAAAATTAATTTCTATGCCCGGGGATTGTATGGATGGAGGCGAAACACCTATAAAAAACGGTGATTTATTATTAATTGACACGAGTGTTAAAAACGCTTTAATCAGCGGCGTTTATGCGTATATTACACAAAGTGAAGTTTACAAAAAAACTTTATTGTTTGTTTGCAGAATAACACAAAATACAGACGGCTCTATTACTATGATACCAAATAAAAAGGAATATGAAGCGTTTCTTTTTGATGAGGAGCATTTAAGAAAAATTGATTTTAAAATTATTGGAAGAATGATAAAAAATATATCTGAATTAGATTAATTTAATCTGATCTGTTATAAATGTTATAATAAAGGTGGGTAAATGTGGCGGGATATTGTTTAATTATGGATGATGACATTATTATTAACAATATTGATAATAATTATCATTATCTAACTAAAAAATCTAAAATTATTAGCAATATTATTAATTATAAATGCAACCAACCGCATATTTTCAGAATAAAAACCCTTCATTTAATTTATGAACAAATAGCCTTTTTTATATTTAAAAATCAATTAAGGCTTAATTTGGGGGATATGAGATTATTTTATAACGGGTTAACAATCCATTTTGATAATTTAGGGTATTATCAGGCGGAAATTACAGGCTCGGAGCGTTTAACAATCGGGGAAAGATTAAAGTTACATATTAAGCTTTTAAGGCTCTTAAAACAGGGTAAAACGATTAAAAAGGCGCTTAAAAAGGTTAAGTTATGCCGCTTTAAATAATTTTAGCTGGCGTGGCTTTATTAATTTAGCGCTTCCGTCATAATAAATCCTAATTGTGTCATCGTCAGGAAGTTCAATAAATATGCTGCCCAAGTTGTAAAGACTTTTAAACATTCTTTTTATTTCTTTTTTTTGTAAATATTTAATATTTTTAAATAAAAAATTTATAATATCAGAGGCTTGTTTTTTCCTTTCCCAAATAGTTAATTTAATTGCTTGTTCTTTTGTAATTGTTTTAAACATTTTTTTTAATTCCTTTCTTTTTCTGCAATTATTGATTTTAAATCTTCTATAGTTGTTTTTGATGCAATTTCAAAATCTGTTAAGACTGAGTCTAAAAGGTCTTTTATGTCTTCAACAAAATCGGTTAAAACTTTACTGTCTTTGGTTAAAATTTCAAGATGGTTTAAATAGTCCATTGACTCTTTTATGTAATCTAATGTTCCATTTGCCAATGTTTCCGTAAAATAATAATTTGTCATTTTTTGTTCCTTTCGTTTAATGTCTATATTTATATTATACACATTAATATTTAATTTGTCAATATTAATTTTAATATTTGTGTTACATTTCTTAATATACGTATTGATTTTTTAAATATATATATTTATAATAATAAAAAGAGGTTATAAAAATGAATGAAAAAGAAAAAGAAGAACGCATTTTACACTTGCAAAAAGAAATAAGAAAAGCTCTGGGCGGTGCAAATCTTTCATATACTGCACTTGCAAACATTCTGGAACAAAAAAAAGATGCTGGGCAAACAAATATAACAACTCAAAGTTTGACTCAAAAAATAAAACGCGGGATGTTGCCATATATTGAAGTTGAGGAAGTGGCAAATATTCTCGGTTATGAAATAATTTGGAAAGAAAAAGAAGTTTAAAGAGGTTATGAATAGAATCGAATTTGAATACTTTTTAAAAGGTAAATTAGCCGAAAATGGGCTAAATATCAGTAAATTAGCCGAAATGTTAGGAACAACACCGCAAAACATATCAACTAGAATTAAACGCGGCTCGTTTGATTGTATTGAGCTTTACCACATTGCCGATTTGCTTGGTTATGATATCGAGTGGAAAAAGAGAAAATAATTTAAAATTATAATATTATTGTATTATATTCTTCATTGCTTCTTTTATTGCTTCCCTAAGCCATTTGACACCGCCTAAAAGCTTAAAGTTGTTATAATCGGTATCAGTTAGCCTTATTGAATGAGTTTGTGCTTTGTTTGCTTTGTTTGTTCCTACAGGACGTCCTGCGCCGGGTCTTTTTCCGCCTTTTGTCATTTTTTTTAAAAAAACTCCTTTACTTATATAATTAAACATGTTATCTTTTTATTTAAGCCGTCTATCTGGTCGCAAGCTCTATTTAATATCTTGCAAAGAACCAAAGTTCAACTAGATACCGGCTTTCTTTTTTTTATTTTAATTATTGACAATTTTTTATAAAAAATATATAATCTTTTTAATTTCTACTATGGTAGATAAGCCTTAAGGGCTGGCGGTCAATTTAGACCGCCTTTTAAATATATTTGTAATATTTTTCGCAAAAATCTTCACATAATTCAATTTCTTCATGTGTGTATGGTTGTTCATCCAACATTTTCGCAAACTTTGGTAAGTCCTCGATATATAATTCATCTATATAATCGTCATTTTCGTCATACACTATAATATTATTATTATCATAGAACGGTTCAATTATATATTTAATTGTGTTGAATAATTCTTCTTTTTTTATTTTCGTTTCCTCCATGACATCCTCAATTTTTGAAGAAAGTTTAAAAATTAAATCACTTTTCCTTTCATAATCCCAATCAGTATAAGTTTTCATTTTGGTTATGTCATATAACCAAAATAAATATTTTTTAAGCCTTTTTAACAGGCTAAGGGCATAATCATAACCAATTAAATTATCATGTAAATACGAATTGATTAAGTCTTCTTCTAATTCTTTAATCGAATAATAGTATTCGCTAAAGCATTCAACATAATAGCGTTTTTTCATCTTTTTTCCTTTCGTTTCTGCTTGGCATCTTGCATTTTAAGTACCAAAAGTGCCCCACATATTTGCACCAAATGTTTGACCATACCATATTTTACAAGTGTCTGAAAAATATTTCTGAAAGCCAATTTTGTCGTCGGCTTTTTTAAAAGAGTTGAATTTATGCAACCCATGCCTCAATGTTGAAGTGATTTTGATTTTTTCATCAAAAATCAAATCTGCTATTAAATCTAATGAAGTTTCTGACTTCATTAAAATTTCTATTAAATCGGTTTTCCCGATCGGATAATTTGGAATTTCAAATTTTTTCATTTTTTGTTCCTTCTTTCTTTTTTGTTATAATTATTACTCCATAAGGAGATAAAAATATGAGCTATTCCCTGAATAGCTCATCAACATAAGGTCCTGTGTAGACATCCAAACTATAGACGTCTACAGCTATATCCTCATAGCATGCTACCATGCCATGAGCTCCCTTGAATAGCTTGAGGGAATTATTGTATAATTCCCTTTCTACTATTTCATCTGAAGGCTCTACACAAGCCTCCACTAGGGCTTTGCGGAGCGCTATACGCTCCATTTCATTATATTTTTCTATTTCTAATTTATTGGTCATCTCTGACCTCCTTTCTTTTTTCTTACATTATTATTATACCACATAATTGATTAAATGTGTTGCTTTTAATCAATATTATTTACAATTTGTTACAATACAAAAATGCAATAGTGTATAATAGATGTATACATTACTATTACTATTACTGTAGCAGTGGGTTAATATTATGACTTTTAAAAAAGGTGACAAAAAGCTGCCTAATGCGGGCAGAGTCAAAGGAACACCAAATAAAGCAACGCTTGGAGTGCGTGAGTTCTTAGAAACACGCAACTTTAACGTGCTCGAAAAGTCAATTGAGCTTTATAATAAGACAAACAAAGAAGAAGTAAAAGTTACAATCCTTGCACTGCTTGCTAAATACTGTTATCCACAGTTTAAAGCGATTGAAATATCTGCAGCAGGCAATAATTTTGAAATTGTTATTAATCGAAAAAAAGTTAATATTGATAATAATAATAATAATAATAACGAACCAATATTAATACAAGCAAGTGAAGTTAATAATGCGGATTGAGTATAATTGGCAATATTCAGAGGTTTTTGAACCCATATTTGACTTTAAAGGGCGGTATATCGCACTTACAGGGGGTAGAAGTTCGGGCAAATCCTGGTTTGTCGCTCATTTTTTACTTGAAAAATTGATGTATAAAAAAATTGATTTATTGTGTTGCAGAGAACACCAAAACTCAATCAGTGAGAGTAATTACAAGCTTTTTGTTAATATAATAAAAAAATATTCATTGCCGTATGAGGTACAGGCAACCAGGATTATAAGCAAGTCTACAGGCTCTGTAATTGTGTTTATCGGATTATCGGACATTACAGCCGATAACGTCAAGTCTTACGAGGATTTTGGGCTTGTATGGGTTGAAGAGGCTCAAAAAATAAGTAAAAAATCATGGGATAATCTCAATCCAACAATACGCTCACAGGGTGCACAGATATTTATCACAATGAACCCCGAAGTAACGCACGGTAAACATCCGATAATGTCCGAATTAACAACAATATACAGAAATAAAACGCTGCATATACACGTCAACTATGACAAAAACCCTTTTGTGTCTAAAGATATTATTGAAATGGCGGAGCTTACAAGGATAAATAAGCCTGATGATTATAAGGTTATATGGCTCGGGCAGCCTGACGATAATATGGGAAACTTGATTATTAAAGGATTTACGGAACAAAACAAGCGAAAATTGTATTATCAAAAGGATTTAGACTTACATATTTCGTGCGATTTCAACTATGACCCTATGGCGTGGGTATTTTTTCACAAAGACCAAAACAAAATCTATGTTTTTGACGAATTAATAAAAGAACATACAACAACAAAAGATTGCGCACATGAAGTTATTGACCGTTACGGCGGTCACAAAGGGGCAATTATACTTAATGGTGATGCAGCAGGTAATCAGCATAATTGTATGGCAACTAATCCTGATTTAACAAATTTTAAAATCATTCAAAGAAAGCTTGAAAATCACTTCGGAAGGCATGTTGATATTAAAATTCACAGGGGAAACCCGCATAAGATAAAGCGGTTTGAAGCATTTAACAACCTTGTAAAGCGTTATGACGGGGAAATCTGTTTTTACATAGACCCTGATAAGTGCAAATGGACTGTTTATAATATTGAGAATGCTAAATACAAAGAAGGGACAAGGGAAGTAGATGAACCGACAATAAATGACATAAAAAAAGACAGGAATAAAAAATTTTTAATCCATCCGTTGGATGCTGTTACCTATCCCGCTGAATATTATTTTCCGATTAAATAAAATGTTATAATTGTTATTATAAAAAGGGGATATTTAAAAAATGGAAATAATCGAAGAACAGATAAAAGATAATCAATCGGAGTTATCGGAAGAACAGAAGAACGCATTAGCAGCCTCAATCAGTCAAAAATTTAATCAATGGGATACGGACAGAAGCGACCAGATAGCTATTGCAAGGGAATTAATGCAATATACCTATTTGCAGCAGGGTGTTAAAAAGTATGAGGGTGAACTTGAATGGAAATCAGACGTTAAACTGAATACCATTTACAATATTAAAAGGACTAAAAAATCAGCTATTTGGCGGGAAATATGGCAAAATCCGCAGCAGATGTTTACCGTTAACGGTACCAACGCACAAACGGAAGAAATGGCAAAGAATCAAAAAGCTGCTATTGTTGATAGTTTACAAAAAATGAACATTGGTAAGCAGTACGATAAAGCTATTGACGACCTTTACGATATCGGAGAGATGATTTTTAAAACAGATTGGGAAAAAAGAACCAAAGTAGTTAAAAGACAGAAAAAAGATGTAGGATTTGTTTATAACAATATTATTCCTTTGATGACACAAGCGGGGTATATGCAATCGGATATTAACATCCCTGTATACGAAAATGCACGTGTGGAAAGCATTTCTCCATTTATGTTTGTTTTTGACCATTCCAAATTTAAGCTTTATAATAAAAGGTCGTGGGATAGCTGTATTAAAATTTACAAGCGTTTTGACACCATTGAGAACATTAAAAATAATACTGTTTATAATATCCCTGATGATGTTATTGACGAGCTTAAAATGCAAAAAGACGTTGAAAGTGCAGAAAATAAAGAAATAATTGATTTGAGGGATGAAACACAATACGGCGGGCAATACAGCGTATTATACGCTCACGGTGATTTTGTCGTTGACGGTAAAACATATAAAAACTACATAGCGGAAGTATTGGCGGACAAATGGCTCATAAGGTTCGAAGAGAACCCCATGTTTATTAATCCGTTTATCTTTTGCGCTTTAGAGTACAACCCGTTGACAAAAAGAGGAATAAGCCCCTTGTTATCTGTTTTAAATATGTGCAAAGAGGAAGAAAAGCTTACCAATAACGCTTTTGACGTACAAAAGCTTACGGCTAATCCCCCTTGCTGGGTGCATGAGGACTTATTGAATGATGAAAACACAAATACAGACGGTACAATACCATATAGTCCCGGTAAATTATTACCTTTTAAAAATGATTATAACGGAGGACAGCCCGTTGAAGCTAAATTCAGTGCAGGCGGTATTTCCGATTTATTAGGTTTGTTAAATCAAAAGATAGCTGATACTTCAAGCGTATCTAGCGTTATGTACGGCAATATAGAAACTCAAAAAAGAACAGCTACAGAGTTGAATTTAGCGGATAAAGGGTCATCCTCACAAGTCAGCAAAGAATTAGATACTATTAATCAAGACTTGACTATTCCGATGATTGAGAATGTTGCGGAGCTACTGGCAACGTTTAAAGACGGCGTGGAATACGTTTATCTGCAGGAAAAAGGAGAAAACCTGCAATTTAAGATTGATAACACGATAAGACAAGCACAATATCAATACACATATGAAGACAGAAATGCAATCAACGACCGCAAGAACAAATTTCAGGAGCTTTTTCAAATATTTTCTACCGTGGGAAAAGACCAGGAATTAAGACAGATGATTAACTGGCGGGAAGTATTAGTTACAGCCGTTGAGATGGTAGGCTTTGACAATTCGGAAAAATTCTTTTTACCGCAAACACAAGAAGCGCAACTGTTCGAGCAGTTTAAAAAACTTCCTGACCCTGTTAAAAAGCAATTATTGCCAATGTTCCAACAATCAGCACAGCAGGTTATACAGCAATTTCAGCAAACTCAAAGAAATAACGAATTACAGCAGCAGGCTATGGGGGATGTTCAAAGGGATAATTACAGAGATATGATTAAACAAAAACTTGAACAGCAGCAACAATTGCAGCAGATACAGCAGCTGCAAGGGCAAGGGCAAGGAATACCGCCGCAAGCCGTTTAATCGGTATATTTAATCATATACCATAACAAACCTATACCAATTAATGTTGTTATTATTTGCGGTATGGTTATATCGGACATATTATTAATATCTGTTTTTATGTGAATTGTAGTTACGAGTTGATGATTGTATAGAAGTAGGTACATAATTACCTTGTGCATTGTAGCCATATTTTATTTTATTATTTCCTATTGAAGTAGGAACGTAATCACCAACAGCATTATATCCGTACTTAACCCGGTCATTACCTATTTTGACAGGTACATATTCACCGACTGCATTATATCCATACTGTATATTATCCGCAAAAGCAGGAGCAGCAAACATTACAAGACATAATATTGTTATTATCTTTTTATTGTTCATAATAAAAACTCTCTTTCTTTTTTCTTTTCTTTTTTTGACATTTTTTTAAATTCCCTTATTTTTGTATTTTTAAACGTCATATATTATAAAAAACACTCAAAAAATGCCCGTTTTGAAAACTGGTACAATAATAATATGGATATGGAAAATCTCGTTAAATTACGCAATTACCTTGAACTAAAAGAGGGCGGTTTATTAATTACCTATATGAGTGATTATATAACAGAGAATGCCTGTAAAAACAGAGAAGCAAGTGAGATAAAGGGGATGTGCGAATTATTACACAAGGTTAAATCCATACCAAACGAAGTAAACAAAAGAAAGTAGGTTTTTTATTTATGGCGGAAGATACGGCAATTTCAACACCCGAAAAAACTTCGGTAGTTGACACCTCAGCAAATACTGTGCCCGATACCGTTAATACAGATGTTAATGTGTCGGAAACCGCAGCAGCTGAACCAACTCTGAATAATGAAACGGCTGAAAATGACAATCAAACAGAAACAAACAGTGCAAGTACGGAAACAAAACTCTATGCTAACAAGTATAAAAGTGTGGAAGAACTCGAAAAAGGCTACAGCGAAGCGCAAAAGATGATTTCTAAAGCTTCTGAGTTCGAAAAGAAATATAATGAACTCTTAAACAAGCAATCGGAACAAGAAGCTCAATTACAGGCGCAAAGACTTAAACAAGCACAACAACAAGGTTATAACAGTGTTGAGAGTGCGGAAATTGCAAACGCTGTTACTCTTGCAGAGTTCAATTTATACGCTGACGGCATTAGAGATATAGCACCCGAAGACTATGAAACAGTCAGAGAACACCTTATTAATTACTACAATACAGGTAATAAAGGGTATCTTGAGGAAGCAAAGCGCTATTTTTCAAGCGGGTTTATTGAAAAAGTTGCGTTGCAAAAACAACGAATGACAAACGATTTACAATCTAAATATGCTCAAAAACAAAGACAAATGAAAGATGAAAGTAATATTAAACTGGCTAATACTTTAAAAGAGGACTTTGGGGATTTTCTTTCGGATGTTAACGACAATACGGGTAAATCGGATGCATTAAAAATCTTTTGTAACGCAGGGTTTATAAACTCCAAAGAAGATATGAACATTTTCAAAAGCGTTTATGACAGAATAGCACAGGTTGAACGGGCAAAGGCAATAAAAGAGTATGAGGCACAAAAAGCTATTGAAACCGCTAAACAAGGCTCACAAATAGAAGGTACAGCCGGGAATATTATTAATTCAGACGGCATGCCTACAGCGGAGCAGATAGAACGTATGACACAAGCTGAATATAATGCGGCTTACGAGAAATACGGAGACAAACTGATTCAACAGTATATGAAAAGATAAATTATAAGGAGTTTTAAAAAATGGCTACAACAGTACAAGACGGATTATTCAGACCCGAGATATGGTCAAAAGAATTATTGCGCAAAATTATGGATGCGGGGGTTATGCTCGATTGTGTTAACCGCAACTATGAAGGAGAAATTAAAAGACAGGGTGACACCGTCCACATCCAAACAGTAGGTAATATTACAGTATCTACTTATGATGATGATACAGCTTTGACATATCAAAAATTAGACGGTGAAACTACCACTTTAAAAGTCGACCAGGCTAAAAGCTTTAGCTTTATTGTTCCTGATATTGACAAAGTACAAGCAAATATCGACCTTATGGGCAAATATACCAATCAGGCTAAAAAAGAAGTTGTTAACGTTAAAGACGCTTATTTACACGCCTTGGGTATCGCCGGAGTTGACACAACAAACCAATTGGGAACGGTTGCGGTTACGGCGGATGATATTTATTCAACTTGTGTTAACTTGTTTACGCTTCTTGCACGTGCAAACGCTATTGATGACAGCGGATTGGGTGAGGACGGGAAAAGACCTTTCTTAATTCTTCCGCCTGAAATAATCGGAGTTATTAAAAACTCGGAAGAAGCAAAACACGCTACCACATTAGGTGACCAAACCGTAAGAAAAGGCGCTATTATGCAGTATGCAGGTTTTGACATCAAACAATCAACAATTATTAAAGAGGATACAGGCTTTGCAATCTTAGCAGGTACATCAGAAGCTATTACATACGCAGAACAAATCACTAAAGTTGAAAGTCTTAAGGATAAAGATAACTTTGGTGATTATGTAAGAGGCTTATATGTTTACGGTGCTAAGGTTGTACAACCTACATGTCTGGCAAGCGCAACATTTACTATCTCATAATATTTTTTGTTCTTTTTTGTTCTTTTTCTTCTTTTTTACACATTCTTTTTGTTTGTGAAGGGGGAAAAATTAAACCTTTTCCCCCGTTTCCCTTTAAAAAAAACTTAGAATTAGAAAGGATTTTAAAATTATAAAATGACTGCTGAAAATATCAAAAATAAAACTAAAACAACAAAAACAATCAATGAAACTCAAAATCAATCGACCGAAGATAAAATACTCGGACTTGCACCCAAAAAAGAAAAAGTTATTGAGGTTAATTACGAAAGTTCATCTAAGAGATATAAAATAACTAACCTGCAGATTAAAAACAAACCAATAACCGTTACGGGGGCTGTGGTTGAAAGCTTTATAGGTTCAGGTAATATCGAAGCAAGAAAACTGTTAAAACAAGGTGCAAGTAAGGTTATTACTAAAGATACAACAGGTAAAGAGATTTATAAAATTGAGGTGGTATAAATAAAATGACGGTTACGGCGCAGCGTTTATTAACTGAATTAGGATATAAAGCATGGAGCGGTTTTAATGCGGATGATATGGTTTTTACAAGCGATGACAGCTTACAGGCACGAACTGAATTAAATTGTGCTTTAAGATATCTCTATAACCTTGAAAGCTTTAATTTTAGAAAATTAGAACTTGCTCTGACTTGTATTGCAAAAAAATATAAATATAATATCCCCGTAGGTCAAATAGATAAAGTGTATAACACTGATACATTAGAAGAACTTACATTTATAGGCGACCCTGCAAAATATGACAAATCCGAAACAGGTACACCCGTAAGTTATTGGATTGATACGGATAATCCGACTCAAAGAATAAGATTATATCCTATACCTGACGGAAAATATAATATAAATGTTGTTTACTCTCAATTTGAACCCGTTTTGACAGTTGACGGGGATACGGCTTTTGAATTTGTTAATGAGGATGATTATATAAATTTGCCTGAAAATCTTGAATACCTTTTTATGGATTGTCTCGTTATGAGAACAATGATTCAAAATAACAAAGACGATCAGGATGAAAACTATAAGCCGATGATTAATGAGTTTAACGAGATGTGGAGAGTGTTTAAACGAGCTTGTAAGCCCGTTAAGGTGTTCGGGCGGATAGTTTGGTAATAATCACAGGAGATTAAATAAAGAAAATGGCATATAGAATTGCACCTCAAACATTCAGTTATTTTAAAGGGATTAGAGAGTTTAACGGAGTTAACTCTAACGGTGCAATCTCTGCTATTAATATGGAAAATGTTGAACTCATTCAAACGGAAATAGGCTCAGAAACGGGTATAAAATCAATGAGCGGAAATGCTGCTGTTTATAACTTGCCTGACGGTTATAAGGCAATAAGAATATTCAAAAGTGTTCAAGACTATGTTACTTATACATTTATTTATGGAGAAAATGAGGAGCAGGGAGTATTATATAAAGTTAATCTTGATGATACGCTTGAAGAACTCATTACAGGGCTTAGTGTTACGGGTAATGCTAACGGTATTACAATGTCCGACACTGCTTATGATGTGTTTGTTTTTACCAACGGCGAAGAAGCAAAAACCGTTTGTTTTGCACAGGAAGAACAAATACAAACTATTGAGGCGGTTGACTATTTGGGAAGAAGTTTAAAATGGCTCTCAATGACCGATTGGAACGGGTTTTTAGTGGTTGCAAGCCAATACGGAGTACACGCATCACATCAAAACGATATTTACACCTGGAACGATGACCCCGAAGATGTAGCCGACAGCTGGTATATTGATTACACTAAAAAAGTTACCGCCGTTTGCGCTTTTACGGGCGGTTTATATATTTTCACCAATGAAGATTTATCTTTTTTAAATACAACTCCTAATGACACGGCAAACTCTTCACTGGTTACAAGTGCTATGAACGGCTGCTATAACTTCCAGTCACTCGTTAAACACGATATTTATTTATTCTTTTATGATAACAATCAAAAAAATATTTACTATCTTACTATGACTGATACGGGGCAAATAAGACCTGCGGGTCCGGTTGCACGTGAAATACAATCTTACTTTGGAAGCGTGGATAATTTTAAAATGTTTTCATGCGTTTACGGTGATAAAAATGAAATATGGTGCATAATAGAAAATAACGAAAATATAGAGATTTTAATTTATGATTACAAGCGCCAGGAATGGGTTAAAAGAGTTGAGCAAGATATTAATGATGTTGTTGTTATTAACAATGAAGTCTATACGGCGGGAGAAACAGGCAGTATCTATATTGAAAACATAAATACCACCAATAACGGTACTTACTATCCCGCTGTTTATGAAACCGCATATATAAATATAGGAACGCATACAAACTTAAAAAAACAAAAAACCCCGTTATTACTGGTTTTAAACGATAATTTTTTAAACCGTTTTTACGTTCAATTAACCGTTAACGGTAAACAAAAAAACCCTAAATTTGTTAAGGTGGACTCTGAGGCATTGGGGGTTGTTTATGATGAAACACAGCTTATTAACGGTGTTATCCCTGAAACAATGATTGAGGGAACGGCTAGAGTTTGCGCAAGTAATATTTATTCCAAAAAAGTAGTTGAAATATCCACCCCCCAAACCTGGTACACAATGAATATTAAAATCTACACGGAAGAAGAAGGGCAAGGGTTCTGTATCTCTTCTATGGAACTTAAAAACATTAAAGGTAAAACAAAAACTAAAGGGAGATAAATATATAAAAATGATTTTAGACCGGTGCCGCAATTTGGAAGAATTTAAAAAACTCTACGAGAGCCGCCCTATGCCCCGTCCTTACGACTTTGAGTTCTTAATTAATAATCCTAACCTATTTTGTTTTTATGACGAATTAAAAGGCTTTCTGAGAGGTTTTATTACGGTTCAGGAAGAAAACGGATTGATGACTCTTTCAGGTGTGAGTATACGTAAAAATATGCCCGATAACATACAAGCTATAATAAAAGTATGCAATATGTTTGAGAATAGAGATATGTTTGCATTTACTCCCTTAAGGCATGCGGCATTGGTACTTAAAAAAGCAGGTTTTAGAAAATTGGATAACGATAATACAAGTGAAGTTTATATAAGGAGAAGTAAAAAATGGGAAGCTCTTCATCAACACCAAGCTACTCAAGCGCAACGGTAGACAGCGGCAATTGGGGAACGTCTACAACAAATAAAAACGGTACTACTTATACCGCCCCGGGTTGGATTAATGACACTATGGACACCGTGGGCAATAACTTAAGCAGCACGCTTCAAAGCGTATTGAGTAACGATTATTCCAATGACGCTAATTTCCAAACTTATTTGGATAATTTTAATAAAAATATGGAACAGTCTTATGACAGTGATGTTTTAAGCCAATTGGCAAACAAAGGGTTAATGCGTTCAAGCGGACTGCAGGCGGCTACAAATTCATTTAATGATACCATGGCGGATAATTTATCCGATTTATACAGTAATTATGCAAGCCAGCAATCATCAAACTTAACTAATCTTTTGAATACCTCAAATGCGTTATATGAATATATGACAGGGCTTGGGAGTTCTTCAAGCAGCTTAGCAAACGCTTTAAGCAGTTATAATTACAATGCTTATAATAATGACAAAAATAATAGTAACTGGTATTCAACACTTGCAAGCGCATTAGTGGGATAAAAAAACAGAAAGGTAAATAAATAAAAATGTCATACTTACAAAATTTATTGAATGTATATACGGGTAATACAGGCGGATACAATAACAATAATCAAAACAATATAAATACGAGTTTTGCGGGAAATAACAATAACGACAATAGTTTATTTAACCTGCTGACACAAAAAATAAGCGGAACGCAGGGGCTGCAAGCTCAAAACCAAAAACAAAATCAGGGGCAAGGACAAGGACAGGCTCAAGACCCGACAAGCAGTTTGTTAAATCCCTTTCAAATGAATACACAAAATCAGCTTGCATACACGGCGGGCAAATTAGGCAATATGGCAATAAAAGCGGCTTTACTCTAATAAAAAAATAAGGATAAATAAAAATGGCGGATTTATACGGATTATTAACGGCAGATGATAATAATACACAGCAAAACAACGATAATGCGGCATATAGGCAGGCGCAGGCTTTACAAAATACTGTTTTATTTGACAATCTCATAAAAAATATAAGCGGTAATCCTATAGCCGCAAGTGCTACCGCTAATCTTTTATCAGAAAATAAAAATGCGCTCGGCGGAACACAAGAACAATTACAAGAACAAGCAGCGCAGGCAGCAAATAATCTTTATCAGACTACAACAACTAGAAACACTCCCCCTTCATGGTTAAATGATATATCAGGCGGTTACAAAGAAAACAGAAACACTCCGTTAAGTCTTGCTAATTTGGCGGAAAATACAACATCAGACGGCAGACAAAAAGGCTTTGCATACCGTTTGGGTGAGGGCTTAGGCTCACTGGCAAGGATAGCCGAAAGCCCGTTAGGCAGAGGGCTTATTATGGGCGGGGCGGTTTTAGCCGACAGAAACGGAGACCCCTTAAAAGCTCTGGCATATGGTACAAAGGTATTTACGGGTAATCAAGCCAACAGATTAAGAGATAATACATACAGGCAGCAATTAGAAGCAGAAGGTATAGATACGAGTAAATTGGGCGGCGGATATTTGACGGATGATACATATAAAAACACAATTGACACGGCAAACAGGCGCAAAGAAATGAATTTAAAAGACCGTGAAATGAAAATAAATGAAACAAAAGCGGAATATGAAAATCAGCTTAAACAGCTGCAAATAGAAGAAGCACAAATTAAACTTTCAGATTTACCCGAGCAGGTAAAATATGAAACATTAAAGAAATACGGAGAAGCACAGAAATCACTGGCAGAAGGTGTAACCGCAATGGATACAGAACTCGCAAATCTACAGCAAAAACAAGCGGTTACAGAAAATGTAATTGAAAAAACAAAAGGAGAAAAGATAGAAAACCAATATAAGCCCCAAAAACTCCAAAATGATATTACGCTGCAAAATATAGACATTAAATATAAACCGCTGAAAAATCAAGCGGATATATATAGTATTTATGATGACAGTAATTATAAATGGTCTGATTTGAACGAAAGAATAAAACAAAATAATATAGAAAATCAACGGGAGGCAAACAAAGCCGAAAAAGAAGCGCAAAACGATAAATATCAAAATCCCCGTATAATATTAGGGAATATTGAGCAAGCATGGGCAAAAATGCCGCAATCAAGCGCACTAAAAGGAACTTCAAAACTTGTCGGACTTGGAACGGCTTTAAATAACTCAATGGGGATTAGAAATAATAATGTAACACAATATATGGCTTTACGTAAAAGCATGGCGGCACAGTTAGCACGGAGTATTTCAGGAGAAAAAGGTGTTTTGACGGATAATGATATTGACCGTGCTTTTGAAATGCTACCCGCCCCTTCTGATAGCTACGAACAAGGGAAAGCAAGGCTAAAAGCGATATATAAATTATTAGATGATTTAGAAAGAGGGCAGTTATCAGGCAGCAGTGCTAAGATGATAAATGAATACGGATTATCAAATTTAGCAAGCCAAAATACAAAATTAAACGGCGGAAAAGTATATAGTTTTTAATATTTTTAAAAAAAAGAAAAGGTTTGTATTTATGAGCGTTGATTTAACCGAAAACGAAGTAAAAGAATTTGAAAAAAGGAATATCAGTTATAGAGATATTCAAAAAACCGTTGACAATTACCGCTCCGACGGTTTAACGGATAAAGAAATAAGGGCGAAAATAGATGAAAAATTAAACTCATGGAACCCTTATATACAAATAGCAAACAATCCTAATTTAACTAAGAAACAAAAAGTTGATGCTATTAATGCACAGCATCAAAAAGAAGTTGAGCAGGCTGATATTAAAACATGGGCAAAATCAGAACTTGCCGGACGTGAAGAAGACAGACAAAATCACCCCGTATTAGGAACATTGAACAAGCTTATGAACCCCGTTCATGACGCTAATGAAAACTATTTACAGGAAATAGCGGAATACGGAACTAATGCACCCCTTGACGTTAAAGTAACAAATACCCTTAAACGTGGAGCTATGGGCGGATTAACTACGGCTGCTGATGTTCTTCCTATGCTTAAAGGTACGCAGGCTGCAAGAGGAGCGCAAATAGCTAACACCGCAAGCAAGACTTCAAAACTTGCCAATATCGGAAAAGTAGCAAGAGACGGAGCTTTAGGTTTCGGATTGCAGGAATTTGCAGACTCTACGGAAGATTTACTTAACAACAGGGCAACGGGGAAAGATGTAGCCGAAAGAACATTGGGCGGGGCATTAACGGGCGGCGCACTTGGGGCAGCCTTCAACGGTATTGCTTTTCCTTTAATTGGCGGGGCTTATAACGGGGCTAGAAAAATTGTCTCTCAGCTAATACCGAAAATAACAGGGCTAAAACCCGAAACACTGGAGCGTGCTGTACAAGCAGACAGCAAAGCCCTTGATTTAACACACGACCAATCAGAAAATCTTCTTGCTAATATTACGGAAAGGGTAAGAGATAATTATAATCAATTGTTAGATAAAAGAGGGCAGGCGGTAAATCAAGAAGTTAAAAAACTCAATGATAAAGGAAATGTATTTTTAATTGATGACTTACAAGGTGATGTTACAAATATATTTAACAAATATAAAGGTGATGAAGTTAATCCCGCAAGAAATATGACGGGAAATCTTGAAAATGATTTATTAAATTTAATTGACAGTGCTAAAGGCGGCGGTAATAAAATAATTGACAGTGCTAAAAAAGATATGCCGCCCCCGTTAAAAATAGAAGAAAGTCCGCCCTCTCAGTTTGGTGTCAGAAATATAGACAGCAATTTAAACAGACAAATAGCGGAACAAATGAACCGCAATATTTTAGCGGAAAAAGAGTTATTGAATGAATACAAAAATGTACATTCTAATCTTGTTAAAGAATACGGAAGCATTGAAAACCTTAAAAGTAAAGCCGTTTCAGATATGGGGGATTATTCAAAATACGGCATAAAATCAAAGGCAATTAATGATTATAGGGATTTATTGGCTTATGAAGAATTATTGCAGAATGCAAGATATATAAATAACAACATTAAATCAAGCGTAACAAGGCGGGTTTTACCCAAAAATAACCCGTATACCAATGTTGAAAATAATACTCAAAATATATTAGAATATAATAAAGGTTTAAATTATGGACAAAGAACAAATCAAGCAGGCATTGCAAGCAGCGAAAACACTCGAGGAACGTCAAGCCTTAATGGAACAAACAGTAAAAATTTATCCCGATATAACGCTCGAGGATATGATGAAAATGGGCTTTTCTTACGAAGAAATGGTTTATGGGTAGTTAATCCCGGTTCAAATAATCCTTTTAATAATGATACTATTTCTAAAGTAAGTTATAGGGAATTACCGAAAAATATAGAAAATGGTAATGCTTTTTATAATGCTATATCAAAAGCAAAAACCGATTTAGGAAATTTGGGGGCTTCTGTTCATACATATACCCCTGAAGAATATTCTAAAATGAAATTATTTTTATCGGAAGACGGTTTAAGCGGTATTGCCGTTAAATCTAACGGTGATATTGTATCGGCATTCGCAAACCCAAAAGCTAAAGCGGCTGATTTTGTCAGCAAAGGCAACGGCAGAGGACACGCTCTTATTGAACTTGCAAAGCAAAACGGCGGTGTGAAACTGGATGCCTTCGATACATATTTACCTGAATTTTACAAAAAACACGGCTTTATAGAAACAAACAGAAGCGCATGGAATGAAAAATATAAACCGTCAGGTTGGAATAAAGAATATTACAAAAAATATAATAACGGTGAGCCTGATGTTGTATATATGCACTTAGGAGATGATATATACAATAAAAGCGTATCACCCCTTGACTTACAAAAAATTAAAGAACAATTAGGGCATAGTATTAATTGGTCTGATGAAACCGCAAGGAATTATAAAAATCCGATATTAGAACAATTATACGGCAGATATATGGAAAGGTTAAGTTCTTCAAGTCCTGAATTGGCGAAAGCAAACAGGAATTATGCTTATTTGCGTAACTTCAAAAAAAATGAGGGCGTAAGAAGAATTTTAAAGGCAGGCGATAATACAGATACCGCTTCAAGTGCTTTAAAAAATTATAAAAATACCATAACAAAAGGGAATACTCGCAGAAATGTAAATGATTTGGAAAAAGTGCTTACAAGTGAGGGATATGAGCCGTTTTTAAGACAAATAGACGATATAAACGCCGCTCAAGATATACAAAGCAATTTACCTACAGGGATTAATTTATTTGGGGCAAATAATCTGCTTAAAGGTGCTACGGCTTTAGGACTTAGAGGACAGCGTGCTTTAAACCGCCGTAATATTCCTGCTATATATGAACAACTTATACTTGCACAGTATCCCGAATTAAGAATACCTTTAATTTACGCATTAGGTAATACAATTCTTGAGGATGATGAAGAATAAAAAATGCCCGTTTTGAAAACCGGTACAATTATATTATAACAAAGGGGGCATTTAAAAATGGCTTTACATACCTGGGAAGAGGGCGAAAATATTTATGCGGAATACCTTAACGGTAATAACGATTATATTCTCGATACTTTAAATACTAAAACTTCTGCTTTGGAAAGTACGCTTGAAGCTGATGTTTCTTCTTTAACGGATAAAATAGATGCTAATACAACCTCTATAGAAACTCTTGAAACGGAATTTGACGAGATATCGGACACACTTAGTAGTGCAATAAGCGGAATACTTGCTAACATTGCACCTAAATACAGCAGCGCAACAAATATATCAAGCGGTTGGACTGCAACCTCTTACGGGTGGGTCAGCTGGAGTACAGCATCAAGTCAAGGCTCAAACAGTGTTACGGCTTATTTAAGAGTTAACGGGGTTGAGGTCGGCTATCATTACCACTATAAATATGGTAACTCTTACCGTATGCAATACCTCGTAAGTAAAGGGGATGTTATTACATTTACTAACAGTACGGCGAAGTTCTTCCCGTGCAAGGGGGCGTAATATATGGCATTTACAGTAGATGAAACCACAGGGGATATAACACTCGTACAGGGTGACAGCGGCATTCTTTATGTTACCGACTTACCGACTGATGAAAATTATACGCTCTATTTTGCTTTTTATGATGACAAAAGAAATATTATAGGTAGTGAAATGAGTGTACAGGCTAAAGGAGAAGATACCGTTTCTATCTCTATTTTAAGTTCCGTTACCGATTTATTAACAGTCGATAAAAAAGAGGACGCTGCAGAGTATTATTACGGCTTAAAACTGTGTTTAGAGGATACGGGGTATGAAAATACCCTTATTATTAATGACGGAGATATAGGGGATTTAAACACCGTTACGGTTTATCCGAAAAAAGTTGAGGGGATTATAACATAAAATGGCTACAGTATCAGGAAATACTACAAATACAGTATCAGTAAAAAATTCACTGGCAGATTATTATTACGCCTTATGTAAAAAATACAGAGATGAAGCTGAATATTATGCAACACTTGCTAAGTCTTATGCGGAAGCGGCACAGGCATATAGTGAGGGATTTGATACTAAGATTGAAGAAGCGGAAGAGAAGCTTACTTCAATTGTTGCACTGGCTGAAAGTGATTTACAAACGAGCATTGATGAATTGTTGGAAAGTGCCGAAGCTTCTATTGATGAAATGCAAAGTACCGTAACGGATAAAATTAATGCCTTAATTGATGAAATTAATGCTGAACTTGATGAACTGTTGGGAGAAGATGAAAAATGACATCTATAGCACCAAGAATTAAAAAAATACTGGCAATAGTTGAGGAACTTAAAGAGGCTGTTAGAAATAAAGGGGTTGATGTACCTGAAACGGCTTTATTTCCTGAATTGCCTGACTATATCAAACAAATAGTTACTTTGGATTTTGATTTCACCGAAATAATAACAGATACATTAGGACAGATATTAACCACAATACCTATTACCGTTTACAGCTCAAGTACATTTAATCAGATAACGGATACAGTGGAAGAAATAGAAACAGAAAGTGAGGAAGAATAAATATGATTTTAAATAATTTTGAAAAAATACTGTGGAATACTTTAAGCGGTGCAACAATTACGAAAGCAGGTGTTACTGCAATTTCAGGTGATACCCTTACAGGTTCATACACATTTTGTTTAGGGTCAAGTTCAGGTTTCTCAATACAGAACTACAGCGGGGGTAACACTGCTACTATTAGTACAGGTTCTAGCGCCTATCTTAATTTCAATAGAATGTCTTTAACCTTTGGCAGCGGCACAACAGAACCAACAGCAGATGACTATCAAATGGAAAGCCCTTATGATACAACAAGTCATTTCAGTTGGCAAAATCAAGTGCAATCTTCTGTTGCAGACAATTTAACAAAAGTTATAACAGCTTCCATAGCTAATATATC
>JAJQHF010000098.1 GCA_021199975.1 Candidatus Gastranaerophilales bacterium | reverse complement strand
TGTTTATATTTGTCTGATAAAAAGATAATAAGTCTTTGTTCAAAGAAATCTTTAACGGTATTGAATAATTTTTCTTTATTGTCAGGCTGAACAGGAATTAAATCAATTGATTTTTTAATTAACTCGTTTAAATTAATATTTAAATCTTTTTGAATAATTGTCTTTAAAACTCCTAAAGTGGCACGTCTGACACCAAGAGGGTCTTGAGAACCCGATATTTTTTTACCCTCTGCAAAAACGGTTACAATAGTATCAATTTTATCGGCAATTCCGACAATTTGACCTTCAATCCCTTCAGCAGGCTCTGAATCAGCATTAAGCGGGAAATAATGTTCCTCAATACCTTTTGAAACGGCGGCATTTTCACCGCTTCTAAATGCATAATCCGCCCCTATGTAACCTTGAAGCTCGGTAAATTCAAATACTAATTTAGTAACTAAATCAGCCTTGCATAGAAGTGCGGTTCTTTCTACATTTACTTGTTCGGCATGCAATTCTTTGCAAATAATTTTTGATAAAGTACAAATTCTTTGAGTTTTATCATATACGGAGCCAAATCCTTTTTGGAATGTTACACCTTTTAAATCTTCTAAATATGCAAGCAAAGGTTTTTGTGTATCCTCTTGTACAAAAAAGACGGCATCTTCAAGTCTTGCTTTTACAACCCGCTCGTTTCCTGCTTTGATATTATCAAAATTACTGCCTGTATAATTGCTTATTGTTATAAATTTGTTTAATAGTTTTCCGTTTTTATATAACGGAAAATATCTTTGATGTACTGCCATTACGGTAACTGTAACTTTTTCCGGAATTTGAAGATATTTTTCTTCAAAAGAGCATAAAACAGGAACAGGCCATTCTGTAATATAAGTAATTTCATCTAATAAATTTTCGTCAATTATAATATCTGCTTCTATTTCTTTTGCTTTTTGTGCTGCAAGTTTAACAATTGTTTCTTTTCTTTTATTAACATCTGCAATTACATTTGCACTTTCAAGTTTATCTAAATATTCATCCGGATTTTTAATTATAACTTCTGTTTTTGAAAATCTATGACCTCTTGATATATTTGATGATTTAACATTTGCAATTTCTATATTAACAATTTCTTCATTAAACAAAGAAACAATCCACCTTATAGGACGTTGAAATTTAAAATCTAAATCCGCCCAGCGCATAAAGTGGGTGCCTTTTAATTTTAGTATGATATCGGGCACGATAGATTTAAGCAGCTCTTTTGTATATTTTCCTTTTTGTTCAATTTTTGCCCAAACATAATTATCTTGTTTGAATAAGGTTTCAGGATTAACATTATTTTTATTGGCAAAACCTATGGCAGCTTTTGTTAAATTACCGTTTTCATCATATGCAATATTCACCATAGGACCTTTAATTGATTTTTCAACATCATCTTGTTTTTCCGGCAAATCTTCAATTATAACGGCAAGACGTCTTGGTGTTGCATATACTTTTATATCGGAATATTTTATTTCATTTTCGTCCAAAGATTTTGAAAAAGCTGCTTTTAACTGCTCCATAGCGGAAGGAATAAATTTATAAGCAAGCTCTTCTGTTCCTATTTCCAGTAAATATTTATTCATAACGTACCTTTAACCTTATTAATATGATAATTATATTCTAAAAACAATAATAGTAAAATGACGGAAAATATTTTATTTAAAAAATATCCTACATTAATATGAAATTTTGTAAAAAAAGCTAAAGTTTAAGTTATAATATGCCGATAGAGAGATTATAAGATTTTGCATAAAATCATAATCTAAAATATAATGGTAGTATAGTTAATTATTTCGGAATTAAACTTTAAATCACAGAAAAGGGTTATAAATGGCAGAAGAGAAAAAAGAAAATAAAAATGTTTCGGTTTTTGCAAGAAGTGAAATATCTCTTGAATCAGATCCGCTGGAAGAAATATTTGCACTTAACTTAGGTGATTTTATATCAGAGCATTTAATATCTGATGAACTTGTCCAAAAAATAAGCAAATCAAGCATAGATAAACTGGAAAGTTTGAAAAAACAATTAAAAGAGCTGATTTCAATATATTCAATTGATAATACATTAAAAATACTCGGTTTCAGCAGTAAAGAAGATTATGTTATTTATAATGCGATTGCAAAAACAATTAAACAAATGTTAGAAATAAATGCCTGCCATGTGTTTTTATCAAAAGAAAATGCAATGGGATTAAAAAATACAAAGCACGATTTATTGCTGGTAGGTTCTTCTCTTAGTTTTAATGATGATATTTATGAAGCTGAAATTGGTTATAATTATGATGATAACAGTTATGTTTCACAAGCTTTTAATACAAAAAAATCCGTTGAAATAAAAGATTGCGGCAATGATGATAATTTTAAACAGATTTTATTGTTAAATGAAGATAAAGTTAAATATTATCTTGCCGTGCCTATGTTCAATAATATGGAAAAAGTTGGTGTTATAGTAGTTGAAAATTATAAAAATAAAGACTTATCCGAAGAGTTTATTGATTTATTAAGTGTGACGGCACGTTTATTTGCAACTTCAATGAGTCTTGAAAAACTAACGGAGGAAACCGACAGATTAATAAATAAAAAAGATGTAACAGTTTCTCAATTGCAGAACAACCGTGCGGAATTGACTGCTTTAATAGGCGATTTGAGCAGCGAGCAGCAATGGTTTGTTGAGGATTTAGCTGTTGCAGTTGATTCTAAAAGTAATTTTAAAAATAATTATTCGCATCAAGTTGCAGATTTGGCAAATGAAATATCAACAGCTTTGGCTTTAAATGAAAAAACAAAAGATTTAATATATTATGCGGCTTTGCTTCGCAATATTGGAAAAATTACTTTGCCTGAGGAATTATTTAATAAGAAAGAAAAATTATCAAAAGAAGACTGGGAAAAACTCCAAAATCACCCTAATGTCGGTGTAAGTATTTTAATGAGCATTAACTTTTTGTCGGAGGTTGTTCCATATATTAATTATCATAAAGAACGCTGGGACGGAAAAGGCGAGCCTGAAGGTTTAAAAGGACAGAGTATTCCGCTTGGCTCAAGAATTATAGCATTAGCAGATGCATATAGTGCTATGATTTCGGATAGAACTTATCGTCAGGCTATGTCAAAAGAAAAAGCGCTTGAAATCATTAAATCCGAATCGGAATCTAAATGGGATCCCGAACTTGTTGATGTTCTTGTTAATTTAAAAAGCTAAAACAAAAGTCAATAACTCTGATAGTAGTAACTTAAAGATATAATCCTTTAAAAATTATAAATAAATCTTTCAACTCTTTATAATAGCCTGATTTTAACAGTTCAAGAAATCTTTTTGTTGTATAAGGAGCTATAGCTGCAATGGTTTCAGGTGCGGAAAAATAACCTTGAACAAACCTCGCAAAGAGTTCTGTTGGTTTTTCATAATATTTATTTAATTTATTTATGCGTCTTGATATTTTAGTTTGTTTTCTTTTTAAAGAACATAATTTTATGTATAATTGAAAAGCACTCGGCATATCGGGGAAATCATTTTCAAGATTTTTAACTGTTAGTATTCTTTCTTTTTTAAAGAAAAAACCTTGCGTAATTTTTACGGCATCATATTTCATAAGATATTTAGCATCTGAGTGTTTTATGTATTTTTCAAATTCGGGAAATTTTTTTGACCGTAAAAACTCAGGGTACTCTCTTTTTATTGTACTTTGAATACCTTTAATAGTTTTTGATGTTTCTTCTTTTGCTTTTAAAAAGATTTTTAGCCGTGAATTTTTATCAATAAGGTTAGTTACATTTATAAGTTCTGTTTTTATTTCATCGATATTACTTGTATTAAACAGAGTTTCAATGGAACCTCCGTTTTTTATAAAGTCTTTATCTATTTTAAAATGGATGTGGTGTGCAAATTCGTGAACCAAAACTTCAATTGCTCTGTCCTCTTTCAGCCCTCTTGATATATCTATCCTGTTTTTTTGATATAATCCCTGATTTCCTCTCGCTTTAGTATTTGTTTTAACTTCAATTCCGAGCGATTTTAAAAATTCTGTGACATTCCTCTTAGTAAGCGGTTTTGCTCTGTCATAGTTCATTTTTATTGTATATTCAGGTTCTTTTTTTCTAATTAAAAATATATTGTTTTTCTCCATTCTTTTTTATGAAATTATCTTTAATTATAATAGAATTTAATTAATTTTTATATAAATTTTTATTTTTTAACTTGTCTGAGAAAAAATTCACGATAAGCCGAAGGTGTTACAAAGCGAAACACTGAGGTAAATCGAAGTGCTTGAGCCTGTATGCGTTAGCTGAGTGAATTTTTTTGAGTGACAACTTGAAAAGGTTACAAAGGAACTTGTTGAGAGCTATGCTCGAAACTTAGTGACCTGTATGCGTAACGGAGTGTAGCTGAGCATTTTGACGGCGGCGAGGAGCCGGCGGCAGAATGCGGCACTAGATTAGATTATAATATTACAAATTGTAAGTAATAAGGATTTTTTACAAACACTTAATCTTCAACGATGGCAAGATTTAGAGTATAATATTCGCTGTCAAAATCTGTAATTGCCCATCTTAAAACATCTAAGCCCGAGTTTTTTAATTCATTTTCAATATATTCACTTGTAAATTCTTTTGGAATTTTAACTTTAAATTCTTTTGTTTTTATCATATTTACTCCACTGTAACCGATTTTGCAAGATTCCTCGGTTGATCTACATCTTTACCCAAAAACTCTGCTATATAGTATGCCAATAGCTGCAGGGGCACACATGTTAACGCAGGCGACAAAATTTCACTTATTTTTGGTATTCTGATAACAACATCAAATAAAGCATCTATATTTTTATCATCAGATGATGTCAATGCAATCAATTTAGCGTTTCTTGCTTTTGCCTCTTCACTATTAGAAAGTACTTTTTCATAGGTTATACCTCCGGGCATTAAAATAGACAAAACAGGCATTGTTTCATCAAGCATTGCGATAGGTCCATGTTTTAATTCTCCAGCCGGATATCCCGTTGCATTAATATAACTTATTTCTTTTAACTTCAAAGCTCCCTCATAAGCCGTTGCTAAGTTTATTCCTCTCGCAATATATATAAAATTCTTATAAGATGAATATTTCCTTGCGCACTCCTTAATATTGGAGGTATTTGACAAAATTTCTTCTATTTTTGACGGCAGCTGAATTAACTCATGCTTTATATTTTTAAGATATGATTTTTCCATAGAACCTTTAATTTCAGCAAGATGTATTGCAAGCAGATAGAATGAAATTAATTGAGCTGTATATGATTTTGTAGCCGCAACACTGACTTCAATTCCCGCATTAACGGGAATTAAACTGTCTGCCAATCTTGCCATATTTGAATCAGGTCTGTTTGTAATAATTAATACATGCGAATTCTTTGCCTTAGCCTGCTTTATAGCTGTAATTGTATCTGCTGTTTCGCCTGATTGAGAAACTCCTATAACCAAAGTTGAGGCATTAGTTGTGGTTTTTCTGTATATATATTCGCTTGAAGCTTCTACCTCGACTGAAATGCCCGCAAAATCCTCTATTATATATTTGCCTGCAAGCGCCGCATGTAATGATGTTCCGCATGCTATTATTTCTATTTTATTCAGATTTTTAAGTATTTCTTTATCAATTTTCACTTCATCTAATTTAACGCATTCATCAATATCATATAATTTCCCGTTTAATAGATTTCTTATAACATCACTCTGTTCATAAATTTCTTTAAGCATAAAATGTTTAAACCCGAGCTTGCTAAGTGCAACCGGTTCCCATGGCAGAGTTTCAACTTTTTTTATAACTTCATGCCCGTTAATATCCGTTACCTTAACTGAGTTTTGAGAAATAACCGCAATCTCATTATCATCAAGATATATTGTTCTTTTTGTATATTCAATTATTGCGGGAGTATCACTTGCTATAAAGTTTTCGCCATCTCCTATCCCAACAAGCATAGGTGCATGTTTTCTTGCTCCTACGATTATATCAGGCGCATCTTTATGAATAACGCAGACAGCATAAGCTCCTTGTAACTTTTTCACTGAATTTCTTACAGCTTCTTCAAGATTTTTTGTATTTGCATATTCGTCGGCAACAAGATGAGCAATAGTTTCGGTATCTGTTTGTGACCTGAAAACACAGCCTTTTTTTATTAATTCTTCCCTTAGTTCTTTATAATTTTCAATAATTCCGTTATGAACAACCACTAATTTCCCGCAGCTGCAAGTATGGGGATGAGCATTAACTAATGACGGACTCCCATGAGTTGCCCACCTTATATGACCTATACCGCTTGAAGGATGCTTTAATTCGGATTTTTTATTTTCAAGTTCATTTTTTAAATTTACAAGTTTGCCTAACGTCTTATAAATTTTTATTTCTCCGCAATCTTGAAGCGCCATGCCCGCAGAGTCATATCCTCTGTATTCCAAATTAGTAAGCCCTTTTAAAAGAACGCTTACAACATCTCTTTTCCCTATATATCCTACAATTCCGCACATAATTCTCTTTCCCTTGAAATTTATATATATTAATATTATAAATGTAAAAGTAATAAATGATATTAAATTATTATTAAAATTTTTATAGTATAATATACTCAATGGCGGTATCGTCTAGAGGTTAGGATAGTAGATTCTCATTCTATTGACAAGGGTTCGATTCCCTTTACCGCTATTTTTGTCATTTAGCTTAAAGCTCTTATCAGTAATTTATCATAACAGGCTGCGTATTTTGCTCCGTAATCAGGACAGCATAATTTCTCTGACAGCTCATATTCCGCAGAGTATGAATTATACTCATTATAAAAAGTATCTTTTAAAAATTGTTTTTGTATCTTATTTACAATTTCTTTTGTTTTTTCGGGGTTATCTTTAAAACGTCTTAACAAAGTTGGATTTTCATGAATTATTCTAACTTCTGCAATTACATCAAAAGCTTTAAACTTTTTAAATTCTTCTATCATGTTCATTGCATTTTTAAACCCGATACTTTTAGCAACGTTATCTTCTGTTATCTCTTTAGGCGTTCGAATTAAGCCGTAATTCTTTTCGCAAGAAATTTTGCCTTCATTTCCAAAAATATTATAAATTCCCTGCCTCATTAAATCTCCGCCGAGATATTTTCTAATTCCATCTGAAGTATATACAAAGCTTCTATATATATCAGGAGAAAAAATACCTTCATTCTTTAAATTATTGTATAAGTTTCTATATTCATTATCCTGTTTTTGCAAAAATAAATAATGCTGATATTCATGCGTAAAATTGTCTGCATAAGCAGCTTTACATGTTTTGTCCTTTGATATTATTTGCGGTACATAAATTTTAGGCGATACAAAGTTAACACCTTCTTTGTTAAATTCACAGACATAATCTATACAGGCAACAGCACTGCCTCTGTTTTGCATTGTTTCGGCAGGAAGTATTTCCATATCTAAATCTTTTGCAAATTCAAGATTATTAATAGCAGAAACAGGTAGTCTGCTTATTTTTAAACCGACATTTAACGCTTTTTGTGCAGTTTCTACTGTATGGATTTTTTCTGTATTTGAATTTTTTTGGACGTTTTTATATGAATTACCAAAATAAAATCCATATTTATTATAATTATAGTTATTACTTATTTGCATTTATAAACTCTTTCTATGCCGCTATAAATATAGTAAATTTTTAAAATTGCGGTTAAAAAGAAATTTATTTCAGTTTATTTACAAAATCATAAATATTCAATTATTAATTTAAACAATGAGTATTTACCCTTCTTTTTTTTCCCAATTTTTTCCGAAGCTCGTTTGGGCGGTTTCAACAGAACCTCTGTGTCCGTGTATTTTACACTCATCAAGTGCCTTTTCT
>JAJQHF010000031.1 GCA_021199975.1 Candidatus Gastranaerophilales bacterium | reverse complement strand
GGATATATAAAGATTTTTTTATTTTATGAATTAATTTTCTTTTTGTGGTATACTTTTAAAGGTTAATTTGATAATTAATATCAAATTTTGAAATAAGTAATAAATTAAAAGGGGATTAAATAATGCAAAGCATTATATCTGAAGAAAATAAAGCCATAACTGAATTTAAAAACGGAAAATGGCAGAATGAAATTGATGTAAGAGATTTTATTCAAAATAATTATACACCTTATGAAGGTGATGACTCATTTTTAGAAGAACCAACTCAAGCTGTAATTAAACTTTGGAACAAATGCAGCGAACTGTTTAAAAAAGAGCGTGAAAACGGCGGTGTACTTGATATGGATACAAAAATTGTATCCTCTGTTACTTCCCATCAAGCAGGTTATATTGATAAAGATTTGGAAAAAATAGTCGGATTACAAACAGATAAGCCCTTAAAACGTTCACTGCAGCCTTTTGGCGGTATCAGAATGGCGCAAGGGGCATGTCAATCATACGGCTATGAAGTTGACGGCGAAATTACGGAAATATTTACAAAATACAGAAAAACTCACAATCAAGGTGTTTTTGATGTTTATACACCCGAAATGAAGAAAGCACGTCATGCCGCTATTTTAACAGGATTGCCCGATGCCTACGGCAGAGGCCGTATCATCGGAGATTACAGGAGAATTGCTTTATACGGAATTGACAGGCTTATTGAAGATAAAAAAGAACAGCATGCCTCTATTGACGGCGAAATGACAGCTGAAAAAATTCAATTAAAAGAAGAATTAATGGAGCAAATCAGAGCGCTTGATGAAATTAAACAGTTAGGTGCAATATATGGTTTTGATATTTCACAGCCTGCAAAAAATGCAAAAGAAGCAGTTCAATGGATCTACTTTGGATATTTAGCCGCCGTTAAAGAGCAAAACGGTGCGGCAATGAGTATCGGAAGAACCTCTACTTTTCTTGATATTTATATTGAAAAAGATTTAAAAAACGGAATTTTAACGGAAGTGCAGGCACAGGAATTAATTGACCAGTTTATTATGAAGTTAAGACTTGTTAAATTTGCAAGAACTCCTGAATATAATTCATTATTCTCAGGCGATCCTACCTGGGTAACGGAATCAATTGGCGGTATGGGTACGGACGGACGCACTTTGGTTACAAAAAATTCTTTCAGATATTTACATACACTGGAAAATTTAGGAACAGCCCCTGAACCTAATATGACTGTTTTATGGTCAAAAAACTTACCTGAAAATTTCAAAAAATATTGTGCTTCAATGTCAATTAAAACATCTTCAATTCAATATGAAAATGATGATTTAATGAGAGCAATGCATGGAGATGATTATGCGGTTGCATGCTGTGTATCTTCAATGGTTGTCGGTAAAGAAATGCAGTTTTTCGGCGCACGTGCAAATTTAGCAAAATGTCTTTTATATGCTATAAACGGCGGTGTTGATGAAAGGTTGAAAGAGCAAATAGCTCCAAAATACACCCCTATAACTTCGGAATACCTTGATTATAATGAAGTTATGGAAAAATATGATACAATGATGGAATGGCTCGCAGGATTATATGTTAACACTCTAAATTGTATTCATTACATGCACGATAAATACTGCTATGAAAAAGCTCAAATGGCTTTGCACGATATGAATGTTAAAAGATATTTTGCAACCGGTATTGCAGGGCTTTCTGTTGTTGCTGACTCTTTATCCGCAATAAAATATGCAAAAGTTAAAACAATAAGAGATGAAAACGGCATTGTTGTTGATTATGAGGTTAAAGGAGATTTCCCCAAATACGGAAATAATGATGACAGAGTTGATGATATTGCAGTTAATATTGTTAAAACATTTATGTCAAAAATAAGGAAACACCATACATACAGAAATTCTATTCCTACAATGTCAATTTTGACAATCACATCAAATGTTGTATACGGTAAGAAAACAGGAAACACTCCTGACGGAAGAAAAATGGGAATTCCGCTTGCACCGGGAGCAAATCCTATGCACGGAAGAGATATGAACGGAGCAGCAGCTTCTCTTTCTTCCGTAGCAAAACTTCCTTTTGATTATGCACAAGATGGTATTTCAAATACATTTTCCATTATCCCTTCCGCTCTCGGAAAAGATGAAGTATTTTTGAGTGATTTAACAATCAATTTTGACGGCGGCTGCTGCAGAACATTTTTATAATATTGAAAGAGGTTTATTATGACAACTATGCAGGAAGAAAATTTAGTTAATCTTATAGACGGCTACTTTGAAAAAGGCGGTCATCATTTAAACGTAAATGTTTTTAATCGTGAAACATTATTAGATGCACAGGCTCACCCTGAAAAATATCCCCAATTAACGGTTAGAGTTTCAGGTTATGCCGTAAACTTTATCAAATTAACCAAAGAACAGCAGGATGATGTTATTTCAAGAACATTCCATTCACAAATAGGATGTAATTGTTAATAATTTTTATTCCTATAAGCTTGCAAAATTATTTCACGAGCTTTAATTGTATCTTCTTTTGACGGAGGAATAATATCTTTTAAAGGATAATCAATACCCAGATTTTCATATTTGGGTATTGCCATATTATGGTATGGAAGTATATCTAAGGCTTTTATATTATTTAGTTTCGACATAAATCTGCCTAATTCATATAAATATTCTTTTTTGTCCGTTATATTCGGAATTAGTACATGTCTAATCCAAATGGGAATATTTTTTTTATTCAAATAAATTGCAAATTCCAAAACATTTTTATTTGAAAAAGTTGTTAATTTCTTATGCTCTTCATCGTTAATATGTTTTATATCAAGAAGTACTAAATCTGTATAATTTAAGAGTTCATCAATTTTTTCGGTTTTGTCTTTATTGAATAAAATTCCTGATGTATCAAGAGCGGTATGAATATTTTTTTGTTTTGCTTTTTTAAAGAGTTCAATTACAAAATCGATTTGAGATAACGGCTCGCCGCCTGTGACTGTAATACCGCCATTTTTTAAGAATTCTTTTACTCCGTCATATTTTTTTAAGATTTCATCAACTGTCATTTTTTTATTTTCAACAAATTCCAAGGTATCTGGATTATGACAGTATTTACACCGCATAGGGCAGCCCTGCATAAAAATAACAAATCTAATCCCCGGACCGTCAACAGTACCGAGTGTTTCAATTGAATGAATATTTCCTGATATTATTTTTTCCATAATCGAATTAATTATATTTCACACAATTATGTAAAACAAGAATTAGACAATGCGGGAATGATAAAATAAGTAAAAAAACAGATAATAGATATATGTTTGATACGCAATGGTTTAACAGTTTAAATAAGCCCTTTTTAAATCCGCCCGATTGGGTATTCACTCCTGTGTGGATTTTTTTATATATTTTAATTGCAATTTCTTTTATTCTTTTTATAAAAGGCGGCATGACAAAGGAAAAGCGGCTTCCATTAATATTCTTTATTATTCAGCTTTTGCTTAATTTTGCCTGGACTCCTGTATTTTTCGGCTTGCAAAGTATATTAGGAGCATTATGTATAATTGTTTTAATGTGGTTATTTTTACTTTTGACAATTATATTCTTTTTCAGACATTCAATACTTGCTTCAATACTGTTAATTCCGTATCTTATTTGGGTAAGTTTTGCTTTTTACCTCAATTTGGCTTATTTTGTATTAAATTAATATATGAAAAATAACAAATATTTTACTTTTTGACGATATTGTTTTATTTTGATGAGTGGTTTTATAAAAGAGGATAAAATGATTATTTTGTGAGATTGACTTTGTATAGACATTTGAGAGAACGGAAATAACAAATTTATCCGTCACAAAATAACACAAGATTTGATACAAAAAGACATCTGTCAAAACGGCTTAGCAAAACATTCAATAAATTTTTGATTATTTTTAAAATATAAAAGATTAAAATAAGGTTGTTTGCCTTTCATATATTTGAACATTATTTAAAAAACTTGTTTGTTGTTCTTTCTCCTTATCTAATCTCCATTTTTTGCGGATTTGTTCAGCCCTGATTTTTACATCTTCTATTTCTTGATTTTTTTCTTCGTAATTATTTTTTGCGGTATTTTGTTCTGTATATATTCCGTTAGACATTAATTCATTAATAACTTTATTTATTGTCTTTTCTTTATTTCTATAATATTCGCTGCCTCGTATGCGTATAAATTTCCACCCTAAACGTTCTAATATGGTTTGACGTTCCATATCTTCTCTGATTTTTCTATCTCCGCTGTGAAATTTTTCACCATCACATTCAAGGGCTATTTTTTTATCTTGATAAGAAATAACCATATCTATTTTATATGCTCCGACTCTCCATTGCTGAGTTACATTATATCCTCTTGAAACTAATGTTTTACATACTTCTTCTTCAAAAGGTGAATCGGAATTTTTTTCTATTGTGTCAATTTGCAAAGCATAATCGTTAGGATTTTTCATATATTCAATCAGTCCTCTTCGTAAATCTCCCGATTTTAAATCACCTGCTGCATCTAATGAATGAATCAGCCACATTTGATCTTTTGCACGGCTTGCAGCAACATTATATCTTTGCTGCCTTGAATCTCCTGCACCGTCACTCATTAAAGTTAATGGTCCTTCTGAATTATTACTGTCCACCATTGATAAAAATATTACATCTCTTTCATCACCTTGAAAATCCGAAGCATCTCCGCAAAGTATATTATGATGTTCATATAAGGAATTATCGAGTTTTTCTAATAATAAATTTTGGATATAGCATGCCTGTTCTTTACCAAGTAAAGAAATAACGCCGAATGTAGCATTTTTGTATTTATCATTTTCAATACAAGATAAAATTAAGCTTACTATGTATTCAGCTTCCAAAATATTAATTTTTTTATCAGAGTTTCTTTCACCGTCAATTCTATACTCAATTACTGCAGGTTTTAAATTTGAACTGCTGGAATCTCTTAAAGGTTTTATTTTATAGTCATAAGACAACCTGTTACTGTAACCGATAATTTCTGGAACACACCTAAAATGTTCTTTAAGCATTAAGGGCTGAAAAGTTGTTTTTGCTATGTCATATAATGAAGTTTTAGCTTCATATAACTCCCAATTCGGAATAACATCTTTAATATGCTTTTCTATTAAAGTATTCATTTTTTCTATTTCAATACCGACAGCTGAAGGGCTTACTTGTTTATCATCACCAACTATAATTATTTTCTTTGCCATATAGCAGATTGATAATGCTTTAATATCAGACTGGCTTGCTTCATCAATTATAATAACGTCAAATGAATTTTTCCCGGGAATTAGAGTTTCCAGTGCTTTATTAATTGGCATAATCCAAGCAGGAACAGCTTTTTGGCATTTTGCCATTTTCTCTTTTGCGGCTTTTCTATAAATTGGAACATTTTTACCTGTTCCTTTGCCGATTTTTTTAATGCTTGCTTTCCATCCTTGCAGTGCCTGTTTCATGTCTATATTTGATTCCGTCATTTTTAACAAATGATACCATGCGCTGTACGCACAGCATTCTGCCGTTTTTTCTCTTAATTCTTTGCTTAATTTAACACAATCCTGTTGTAACTCTTCAAACGGCTTTGAAGTAATATCATCAATTATTTCGGCTAACTGTTTCCATTTCCAAGCATCATGTATATTATCCGGAATAATTGGCAATCCGTGGATACCGGCTCTTGTTTCAATGGCTAAAGCCCAATCAGATGCCGACAATTTTAGTTTTTCCAATAATTCAATTCTGTTCTTTCTTGTTTCATATTTATTAAACAGCTGTGATAGAGATAAATAGGCATTATTATATTCATCAGTATTTAACTCATCTATACACTTAATTAATAAATTGCAAATATTTGAATTTTGTCTTTTATCTTGTACTAAAATATTTTTTGCAGAAATAAATTCATTTTCAATTTCTTTTTTTTGAATAAATAACCTTAAAATATTTAAATAATCAAGTAAATTCCCTGTTATAAATTTTATGTATTTTTTTGTTTTATCAAGTTCGGAATCTAAATTATTTTCCGTAAAAAGAATATTATAATTTAATCCCATATCTTTTAATTGTTTTTGCAGTTTAATTAAATCATCAGAGTACCAATTAATACATCTTTGAATAATTTCAACATAATTTAAAGCGACTCTTTCCTGTTCTGTTTTATCCAGTTTTTCAAAACATGTAAAATTATGCCTTGAAATTAAAAAATTCCAACAATTCTTTAAGTTATACCTCTTTTTTATCAAGTTTATCTTCTTTTTCATTAATTCTGTTTCCTTGTGAGAAGATAAACATTTATTATTAATTTTAAAATTTTCTAAAATATATTTGAAATCTTTATTTAATGTTTTATTAATCCAGGACAGCGTGCCTTTTTGAAGAAAAGTTCGGCTTAAATTTTCCAGTGTTTGTATAACATAATCTGTATCATATTCGTTAGGAATATTAAATTTTTTTGCAACAGTATCAGAGGCAAATGATTCAGCATATTTTACCGTATCATTTATTGAGTTAATTAAATTTTCCCACCTAGCTTTATACCCTTTTCCTTTTTTTCCGTCAACAATAGCATAAATCATCCATTCTTCAATTTTCCCCAGCTTAGATATATAAGTTAAAAAATCATCCAGTTTGCTGATATTAGGATTTTCTATTAATGTATAATTCAATTTATCCTTTTGTAATTTTATTGTATTACTATCATCATATAGTTTAATGTTTAATTTTTTCTCAAGTTCGGCAATTTCTTTTTTGCATTCATTGATTTTATTAACTTTGCTGATAAAATCAGATGGTGTAAAAATCAATTTGGGATTTGGAATATTATAAGTTAATTCAATATCCTCTTCTTCACTAATTTCAGAATTACTATGATATAGCATTTGTAATTCTTCACCGGTTAAAGGAAACAATTTATTCAATTCAACTTTTCCTGGTATATATGATAAATCTTTTTCATGTTCACTAACAAAAGATGCGGCTTGAGATGGAGAATAACTTTTTCCGTTATATACAATAGGCTCAAATTCTGATTTTTTTATGATATATATCTTTTTTCTTATATCATCCAATTTTTTCTTTATATTATCTCGTTCACTTTTTGCATATGACAGTTTTCTTTCTAATTCTGCTGACGTAGTTTTTGATAAATATTCTCCTATTCCGTCTATTGAACGTTCCATATCTTTATTTCCGTCATCAAGAACGGTTACACATAAATTTTGTATTTCTTTTGCGACTTTTTCTTTTAATACTTTTAGAGCTTTGGATGTATGACTTGTAACAAGAACACTTTTACCCTGAGCAAGAAAATGTCCTAAAAGATTTGCAATTGTATGAGTTTTCCCTGTTCCGGGAGGTCCTTGTACGCATACTGCATTATATTTTTCAATCCTTTTTGCTATTTCCAATTGCTCTCTATTTGCTTCTTTTGATAAAAGTATTTCGTAACTTTCACCGCTTGTTTCCGCCAATAATTCATCAATATCTAATTCTTTTACAGAACTTTCCACATCTTCAATTTTGCCGCCTGTAACTATATCGATAATATGATTTGGAACAAAGCCTGTTTTATTAATATTGTTTATAATTTCTTCAAGAGTTTTTATTGTACCGTCTATTCTTTTTCGTTTAAAAAACACCGGATTAATTGTTAAAAATAATTTATCATCAGAATTTTTTGAAATTTCTTCATTGAGCACAATAAATTTACTCTTTGAAGATATTTTGTGAATTAATATTTTTAAAAAATCATAAGCATCATTTCTATCCAACGGATGATAATATTTTTCTTTTAATTCTGCTTCTAATTCTTTAATCACGGATAAATTTATATCTTCAATATCATTTAAAAAATTTATAAAATTTATATATAATTCGGAATCTTTTTCTGTATCACATATTTTTATAACATTATTTTTTGCATCAAAATCAGTCATTACCCTTTTTAAAAGTATAGGAT
>JAJQHF010000198.1 GCA_021199975.1 Candidatus Gastranaerophilales bacterium | reverse complement strand
ATATATATCTCTCATATTATCTTCATCAGCCGAAACTGAATACAAGGTTAAACCGTTTTCTATTAATTTTTTTGCAATTACTTTGTTACCCGAATAATGATTGGATAATACCAAATAATCCCAGCAATCATTTACGGGAAGTTTTGAAAAATACTGCAAAGCTTCCTTATATTTAGCGTTTTTAAAATAAGCCGTTCCTATCAGATGTATATCATCATTTGTCAAGTTAATTCCTAAATTTGCAAGTTCATCAGCCGATAAAATAATATAATTTTGATTAAGCATTTTATCATTCAGCGCTGATTTTAAATAATTCCTGAAATAATCGGCAGCTTTTTCTTTATCATTGCTTTTTTCCAACAGACCAAGAAAATAAATTTCCTCAATCCCGTTATTATCAGGATTTTGCTTTAATTCTTCAAAACAGGCTTTTGCTTTTTCATAATCTTTTATATAAAAATAGCATTTGCCTAAATTTAATTTTGCATTTGTATCAAAAGGAGAAGCAGGTGATTTTTCAAGAAACATTTCATATTTTAATGCAGCTGTTTTATAATCGCCGGCTTTTTGTGCGCTTTTTGCCTGTTTATACAGGGCAATTGTATATAAAGGGCTTATCCATTTAATTTTTCCGAAGTTATAATAAGCATTTGCATAATCTCCGTCCTTATAAAACTGCACACCCTGCTTATAATAAACGGGAGAATTTTGTGTAATTTTATCGTTATAAATTAATATGGTTATTACACATGGAATAATTACAATTAAAATTCCTATTATATATTTTAAATACTTCATAAACTATTCTCAAAATCCTTATTAAGCGACTATGACTCTGTTTCTTCCTGTTGTTTTAGCTTCGTATAAAGCCTTATCGGTTTTTTGTACAAAAGCATTAACTTCCATAGACTCATTGTAAGCACAAACCCCTATACTTACAGATATATTAATATAAGAAATATTCTTAACTCCGGCACTTTTAATATCCATTTTAGCTTCTTCAATAACTTTTCTCAATCTTTGTGCAACCGAAGCGGCTTCAGGCAGTTTTGTCCGAGGAAGAATAATAAAAAATTCCTCGCCTCCAAATCTGCAAGCTATATCATATTCCCTTATTTCATTTTTTATTATATCCGACACCCCTTTTAACACACAGTCACCTGCGGCATGACCATAGGTATCATTAACTTTTTTAAAATAATCCACATCCAGCATCATAGCGCATAACGGTATGTTATTTCTTTTGCTGTTTGAAACCTCTTGATTTAATCTTAATTCAAACTGTCTGCGGTTATTTAACCCTGTAAGTGCATCCATGGTAGCATATTGTAATACTTCCGCATACATGTTAGCTCTTTGTATTGTAAGTCCCGATTGTCTTGTTAATTGGAAAAGATAATCTATATCTTTTTGAAGAAGCTTATCTATATTGCTGTATGCGGCTATTGCACCTAATATATTATCCTCACCGACAAGAGGGAAAACACCTATTTTCCCGTCATAAGACAATACATATTCTGTTTTTAAACTTATTTCATTTAAAAGATTATATATATTAGTATCTTTGCAGGCATTAGGCCAAACAAGCCGATATTTATCTTCTTTAAATATAAATATGTAAATTAAATGAGAGGACATAAATCTGTCTATCATTTCACCAATTAAAGGAATGATATAAGATAATTCATACTGGCTTTCTATAATTTTAGCTATATCTTTCATAGCTTTATAAAAATTTAAACTTATTTCCATCTGCTCATTTAAAATATAGTTTATTATTGTGCCTGATATAAGTTTAGAAGAAATATTCAGGAGTGTAAAAAACTCTGTGGTAAATGCGTTTTTTTCGGAGGATATTTTTAAAAGCCCGAAAACTTCTCCGTTTGAAACAAGAGGAAAAAATATAATATTTTTATCTGATTTTAATTCAAGTATTTTATATTGTTCTTCTTCTTTTATATCACAATCAAATTCAGCTTCGTTAAAATAGAACTTTGCTCCGTTTGACATTGAAAGAGTGCTGTAAATATAATTAATTTCATTTCCGAAATCATCATTCTTAAAGATTTTCCAATCCTGTGCAAAGTCTTTAAGGAGCATGTTGTTATTATCCCAAATTATAAATTCCGCTTCTTCAACATTTAAATAATTTTTAAATAACTTATTTATTGCACTTGCAGAGTTAGCAGGTGAAATCTTTTTAGTAAGTATGTTAGAAAGTTTATTTAAAAATTCTTTGTCTTTTGTAATCATTATTCCATTTCTTCAAATTGATTAGAGTAAGTACATTTTAAAAGGTTGTTCATTTTAAAAGCTTTTTGTTTTGATGCCAAAACTTTACCGTGGTAGTAAGTTATATCATTACTTTTTAAAGAGGTTAAATCTTCACGTTCTTTAAGATATTCATATTTCCCCTCATTTAGAATTCTTCTTTTTATCTCATTTATAATACCAAAAACATATTTATTCTTATTGTCATTACCGTAATAATCCAAGAGCATGGTAGTTTTTTCAAGCTCACTCAAAGCCTCTTCATTTTTGTTCATGCTTCTTAATAAAAGTGCAAAATTATAATGAGCTTCATAGCTGTCGGGCTTTATATTTATCGCTTTGCAATATTCACTGCCTGCGGAATTATAATCACCGAGCAGATGATTTGTTAATGCCAAATTATAAGTATTATCAAAATCATTTTTGAGATATTTTTTAGCATTAATATATGATTCCCGGGCCTTTTTCAAATACTTAACGGAGGTGCTGGATTTATCGCCCATATAAACCGCTTTTCCTCTGTATGCCAAACCCATATTATAATACGCAAGCCCTTTATTAATACTTGTTGTTTCTTTATTATTAAAAATAAACGGTATATTAATTGTAAAAGGATTAGCATTAACTACCCTGCCGTATTCCTGAATTGCTTTATCATAATTTGCCATTTTTTCGGATAAAATAATACCTAAATCCATTCTGCAAACCATAAAATTCGGACTGTATTTTAATGCGTTCTCATAAGCATTTACGGCTTCATAATAGTTTTCAAAACTTACATATATATTTCCTAAGTTACAACTTGCTCTTGAATGTCCGGGATAATTTCTGAGTGCAAGCCTGTAATAATCTATAGCTTTTTGATATTTTGCAGCTTTATAAGCCTTATCACCTTTATGCACATAATAAAATCCTATACATTTATGATACTGAAAAAAGTACCAATTCCTGCAAAAATACAAAGAAGCAAGAAAAGCAATCATAAGAAGCGACAAAAATATTTTTGTAATTCTTAATTTAAGTAATTTTATAATTAAGTTCACAACTTACCTCATAATATCAGGTATCAATATTTGTTGCATAAACGGCATTGTTTTCGATAAACTCACGTCTTGGTTCAACATTATCACCCATTAATACATCAAATAATTGATCTGCAAGCATTGCATCTTCAATTGTAACTTTTAGAAGCGTTCTGTTTGCAGGGTCCATGGTCGTTTCCCACAACTGCTGCGGCATCATTTCACCTAAACCTTTAAAACGCTGAATGCCGACACCTTTTTTTCCTCTTTCTTCAATTATTCTTTGAAGGTCGGAAAAAGATGGAATTGTCATATCTTCCGTACCTGTATTTAAGTTTAATGATTTCTTTTCTTCAAATAAAAAGTTTCTTATAAGAGGATAAGCCGATTTTATTTTGTTATATTCCGAGGATTTAATTAAATTAGGCGTAATTGCAACGGGGTCAATATTTTCACCCAGTTCAACTTTTATGGCAAATTTACCTGTATCCGCATTTTGTTTTAAAGAAACAGAATAATCTTTTGCCTCAACAATACCGTAGTTTTCGGCATGGTCTTTTACATAATGCTGCAAATATGCTGTTATTTCCTCCATTTTTTGTTTATCTTCAAAATCCTCAGGTTTTATTTCCGAACGAACCAACCCTCTTATTACAACAGAAGGAACCGCATTTATAATCGGACTGTTAAAGGAATTATAATATCCTGACATATTTCCTATTAAAGAAACAAGTTCATCATTTGCAATAACTTTATCTTTTGAACTGCCGCAAAGAGAAAGTCCCGTAGTACCTCTTTCTCTCAAAGTTTTATCAAGCGCTCTGTCATCATACAAATATTCGGAAGTTTTGCCTATTGTAAGTTTATATAAAGGCGGCTGAGCTATATAAATATATCCGTTGTCTATTAACGGCTTTGCATATCTGAAAAAGAAGGTTAACAATAACGTTCTGATATGAGCGCCGTCAACATCAGCATCGGTCATAAATATAATTTTATGATAACGAAGTTTTTCAATATTAACATCATCTTCATTTTTGCTTATATTAATGCCTATTGCCTGAATTAAAGATTGAATTTCATTATTACCGTATATTTTATCCAATCTTGCACGTTCAACATTTAAGATTTTGCCTCGTAAAGGAAGGATAGCTTGAAACATTCTGTTTCTTCCCTGCTTAGCGCTTCCGCCTGCGGAATCTCCCTCTACTATATAAAGTTCGCATTTTTCAGGTTCTCGGTTAGAACAATCGGCAAGCTTCCCCGGGAGTGTAGAATTTTCCAAAACGGATTTTCTTCTTGTTAAATCTCTTGCTCTTCTTGCCGCTTCTCTTGCTCTTTGAGCTTGCAGGATTTTTTCGATGATAAGTTTTGCGGATTTAGGATTGAACTCAAGCCACTCTTGAAATTTTTCTCTTACTACATCGTTAACGGCGCTTTGAGCCTCAGTGTTTCCTAATTTTTCTTTTGTCTGACCTTCAAACTGCGGTTCGGATAATTTAACGGAAACAATTGCGGTTAAACCTTCCCTGACATCATCACCTGATACATTAGGATCTGAATCTTTTATTAAATTATTTTTTCTCGCATAATCATTTAAAACACGGGTAATAGCATTTCTAAATCCCGTTAAATGCGTTCCGCCCTGATGAGTATTGATGTTATTTGCAAAACTTAAAACCGATTCATTATAAGCATCCGTGTATTGAAGTGCTATTTCAACCGCAATACCGTCAACTGTTTTATCAATATAAACCGGTTTTTCAAACATAACATTTTTATTCTTATTTAAAAACTCAACATAACTTCCTATGCCGCCTTCATAGTGAAACTCTTCCGTTTTATCAACTCTTGCATCTATAAAAGTAATTTTTAAACCTTTATTTAAGAAAGCCATTTCTCTTAATCTGTTAGAAATAACTTCACTATCCATTACGGTTGTTTCTTTAAAAATTTCGGGGTCAGGCCAAAATGTAGATTTTGTACCTGTTTTTTCAGTTTCTCTTATTTTTTCAACAGGTCCTGTCGGTTCACCTCTCATATATTCCTGACGGTGAACAAAACCCTGCCTTGATACTTCTACAACCATTTTTTCAGACAAAGCATTTACAACGGAAGCCCCTACCCCATGCAATCCGCCTGAAACTTTATATCCGCCGTCGCCGAATTTACCTCCGGCATGGAGCACTGTATGTACTATTTCAAGCGCTGATTTACCAGAATCAGGTTTAATATCTACCGGAATGCCGCGCCCGTCGTCTTCTACCGTTACACTTTCATCTTTATTTATTGTAACTTTTATATGTTTACAATAACCTGCAAGTGATTCATCAATTGAATTATCGACTATTTCATAAACACAGTGATGAAGCCCTCTTTGGCTGGTTGAGCCTATATACATGCCCGGTCTTAACCGAACTGCTTCTAAGCCTTCTAAAACCCTTATATTACTTGCATCATAATTATTACTTACTTCTGTTGTCATATTCTAAACCCCAATCTTTTTTCAATTATATTTTACAACAAATATATGCTCTGTGCCACTATATTGCTATTACTTAATGCTTTTTATCTGATATGCTATAATAAAGCAGAAAGAGGAAATTATATGTTATTTGGAAGGAAATGTAAAATTACTTTTATCAGGCATGGCGCAACCATAAATACGGAAGAAAACAGATTTTATGATGATGAGTCTTATCCTGCAATAAATGCCAACGGCAAACGAGAAATGAAAAAAATTTCTCAATGGGTAAAAAATAAAGGACTTAAAATAGATAAAATATATGCAAGTTCAGCATTAAGAACCGTGCAAAGCGCCGATATTCTTTCTTCAATATGCGGACATAATTTTGAAATACTTAATAATTTAAATAACAGAAAATCAGGAATTTGGAACGGCTTATCTTTTGAGGAAATAGAACAAAAATATCCGAAATTACTGGATGAATATCATGAAAACCCCGAACATTTCTGCCCCGAAGGAGCCGAATCCGTTTTAGAGTTTAATAAAAGAATTGCCGCCTCCATTGATGACATTATTAAAAAAAATCTTTATAAAAGACTCATAATTATTACGCACGGGGAAGTAATTCAAGCGGCAATTGCAAATATATTAAATATTCCGACAGGAAATCAATTTAAAATATATATTCCGACCGGAAGCGCAACACAAATAAGTTATTTTGAAGATTTTGCAAGTTTGGTATATTCTGCTTATATACCTATTTAGGAGATTATTATGAATTTTATTAATATAAAAACTGACGAGGAAATTAAAAAGCTTGCCGTTCTGACCTCCGAAATCTGGCATGAATATTGGCCTTGTATTTTGTCCGAAGAACAAATTAATTATATGGTAGAAAAATTTCAGTCTTACAACTCATTAAAAACACAAATTGAAGAAGAAAAATATATTTATAATATACTCGAGGACAACGGAAATATAATAGGATATTTCGGTGCAAGCCCTAAGGATAATTATTTGTTTTTATCAAAACTATACATAAAAAAAGATTTCAGAGGACTCGGGTGCGGGAAACAAGCTTTTAAAAAAATCAAACAAATTGCACAGCAATGTAATAAAAATGTTATTCTCCTGACAGTTAACAAAAATAACATAAATACAATTAAAGCTTATGAAACATGGGGTTTTATAAAAACAAACGAAACAGTTACCGACATAGGAAACGGTTTTGTTATGGATGATTATATTATGGAATAAAAAATATAACTAAATTTACTTCTAAATTTCACTTTGAACTTTTTTATAAAAATTCATACCTTTTTTTATTTGCTGCAATAATATATAATTTTTTTATGAGCAGATTTTTTTACAGAGTCAGAAACGCAAGCGGGAAAATTCTTCAAGATTATATTTCGGCATCAAGTGTTGCGGATGCGGCAATTAAGCTCGAAAAAAAAGGCTGCATTGTTCTTGAAATTAAAGAAGATAAAAAAGATGTAAATAATTTTAATTTTTCTAATCACGCTAAATTATGTATTCTAACATTGTCTGAAAAAAAAGAGTTTTTTAATTCTTTTTACTTTCTTTATAAATCAGGTCTTTCTATTTTTGAAATTTTTAAATCAATATGTAATTCCTCAAAAAATCAGGCAATAATAGGATTATGCAGGCAGGTTATTAAAGGAGTGGAGAAAGGAAAATCTTTAAAAGAATCCATGAAATCCTGTTCAAACGCTTTAGGGATTGCATATACAACACTTATATCCACAGGAGAAGAAGCAGGAAAGCTTGAAGAAAATCTATTAAGTATATTAAAAAACGTAACGAGGCAGGAGGAAATAAAATCAAATCTCATATCTTCTTTAACTTACCCCGTTTCTATATTTTTTCTTGCTATAGCTGTCGGATTAATATTTAAGTTTTTTGTTTTTGAAATCTTTTCTCAAAGAACACAGGGAAACACCTATGTAAATATAGCAGGTATTGCATCTGCAGCAATTATTAAAATTCTTATTATTTTCGCAATAATATTTACCGTTATATTTTTTGTTTATAAGAATAAAAATCTAAGAAACAGCATAATAAAATTTATTCTTAATATAGGAATTTTTGAGAAATTATTAAAAAATTATAATCTGTTAAACTTTTTTTCAATTCGTGCAATGGCTTATGACTCGGGTATTCCTGTTTCAGAATCAATAATGCTTGCAAATTCGGTAATTAATATACCTGATATTC
>JAJQHF010000058.1 GCA_021199975.1 Candidatus Gastranaerophilales bacterium | reverse complement strand
GTATAAATACAAATGAAACCTGATTTGCATATTGATTATTAATCCAAATTTCACCTTTTAACTTATTAATATATTTTTTTGCACATCCTAAAAGCAGACTTTGCATTAAATATTTTTTAGAATTTTTTTCAACCTGTATATAAGGATTAAATATATCCGTATCGTTATACAAAGAAGTATCTAAACCTTTACAAGCCGCTTCAAACATAATATATGACTTTTCATTTACATCTTTACTTATATCAAATCCCTTTGCCAAAAGGAACTCCGGAATAGGGTTTGAAACATTTATATTAATTGCGCCTGTTTCAATTAATTCAACAGCATTATCAATAATATTTGATATAACCATCTTAAATACATTTTTATCGGAATAGCAGTTTTGTTTTATTAAATCAGATGTATTAACTGACAGCTTAATATCTTTATTTTGTAATTTTACATTAGTTTCATTAACAACTACGGATAAAAGCGCTGACGCATCAAAATTTTTATATTCAAATTTATAAATATCGGATTCAATCCGTGACATTTCAATAAGCTTTTCAATAAATAAAAGCAGCTCGGAGGAATTTGCATTCATTATTTGTAGATACTTAATTTGTTTATCATTAACTTCACCGCTTAAACCTTGCAGCATTGCTTGAGAAAATCCCAAAACAGAATGAAGCGGAGAACATAAGTAATTGGACATTTTTGTTAAAAGTACATTTTTTGTTTGATTAAGTATTTTTTGTTCTTGCCGTTCTGTTATTAATTGATCTAAAAGTGAATGATCCTGCGTATTATCAATAATTGTAAGAATATATCTTTTCTTTTTTCCTGATGATACATCTGTTACTTTAACATCCGTAATTTTTGTATTTTGCTCTTCCGAAACTATTTTAAGAATTTGTTTAATATCTTCATCTTTATTGTTGATAATATTATCAGAATTAATTATAAAATACTCATTAATATTTTTGCCTCTTAACCTGTTGGTTTCAAAAAGCTTAAAGGATTTTTTATTTGCATAGTGAATTTTACCCGTTTCATCAATTACAAGTACTGCTTCAGGCAGATATGTAAGCACATTATATTGTTTTCCCAATAAAAAACTAAATAAATTCATGTAAAAATCCCTTATGCTCTCAATTAAAATACCTCTCGGAGATTATTTTATCATATTTAAAAGGATTTTACCAATTAAAAATAATCATTCTTTTTCAGATTAATTTAAATAATCTTTTAAATGATTAATATTATTAGAAGTTCTTAATTTTTTAAGAGCAATACTTTCTATCTGTCTTATTCTTTCTTTTGAAAAACCCATGTCTTTGCCCAATTCTTCTAGAGTTTTAGGTTTGTTTCCGTCAATTCCGAAACGGCTTATAATAATTTTTCTCTCCTTTTGGTTAAGTTCTTTCAATATTTTATTTATATGATTTTTTAACATAGTCTTTTGAGTGCAAATTTCGGGAGAAATATAATTATCATCCGAAATATAATCTTCAAGACAAAGATTTTCCGCAATCGGAGTATCAAGACTGACAGGTTCTAATTTGATGGTATTTAAAGCTATTTTAATTTGTTTAAGCGGCATTTTGGTTTTTTCTGATATTTGTTCGGCAGAAGGCTCTTTTCCTAATTCATAACTAAGTTCAAATATGGCTTTTTTTACAAGTCTTATTTTATCTATCATATGAACAGGAACCCTTATAACCTTTGAATTATTGGCAATAGCTCTTACTATAGTTTGTCTTATCCACCAGGTTGCATAAGTGGAAAACTTAAATCCTTTTGAATAATCAAATCTGTTAGCTGCTTTTATTAATCCCAACGAGCCTTCCTGAACTAAATCCATAAATAAAACACCTTGTCCCGTATATTTTTTTGCAATACTGACAACAAGTCTTAAATTTGCCTGAATTAACTTTTTCTTAGCAATTAATACCTTTTGCTCATCCCCCTCCATAATATCTTTGCCTAAACTGCATTCTTCAGAACGCTTTAAAAGTTTTGTTTTGCCTATATCTTTTAAATACATTTGAAGAATATCATCTTTATAAACTATACTGTTAAAAGATGTTAATTCCTCATTTTCCTCTGAATTAATAAAATCTTCTTCAACACAATAATCTTCAAGATATTGAATACTCATAATTAAATTACCCTCATACTCTTTATTAATATTCTTGACGATAAAATTAATTTTGAGTTCCAAATAAATTATTTTCCGTATTTAGGCGCTTTAATAAAAAGAATTAAAGGAATAATAACTAAACATGCAGCGGCAAAAATTCTAAATGTATCAATATACCCCCATAAATGAGCCTGAACTATCAGTTCATTATATAAAGATGTTTTTGCCATTAAAACCGTTTTACCCATATCCGCAGTAAAAGAGGAAAATGAATTTGCCATATCAGAAATTCTGTCCGTATAAATATTGTTTAAATCACTTAAACTTCCAACCATCATAATTTGGTGTTTTTGAGCGCTTCTTGAAATTAAAGTTGTTGATAAAGAAGTCCCAAATGCTCCGCCTATATTTTTCAGCAAATTTTGAAGCCCTGACGCATTTGTCATTTCTTCATTTCTTAATGATGAAAAAGATAATGTCATTAAAGTTGTCATTCCGAGACACATCCCTGCACCGAATAATGCATTAGGAAATGCTATGGTTTGAAGGTTTATTTGAAGATTAATCATTCCGAAGAAAATACCGCCTGCGGCTATTAATCCGATTCCTAAGACTGCAAAAAACTTATCTCCCAAATATTTTGCTATTGCCCCATATATCACTATTGCAATAACACTTCCTATCCCTCTTGAAGCCATTGACATTCCGCTTAAAAATGAAGTATATCCGAGCAAAGCTTGCAGCATTGACGGCAACAGCGCAGCTGAGGCAAGGAAAACAGCCATCATAACAATCTGAGCGATTGTACCGAAAAGAAAATTTCTGTCTTTTAATATTTTTAAGTTTACGAGCGGATTTTTTCCTTTAAATTGAGATATGAAAAATAAAATTCCGAAAACACAAGAGAAAAATGTCATCCAGCAAATCCATGCAGCATTAAACCAATCTGCATCATTACCTTTATCTAAAACTATTTGTAATAATACCAGCCAGCCGCATAAAAAGAAAAGCCCCCAATAATCGGTATGTACATTTTTTTGCTTGCGTGCATAAGGAGGGTCTTCAAGTAATTTATGAGTCATAATAACCGCAACAATTCCGATAGGCACATTAATCATATAAATCCATGGCCATGCCCAATTTTCGGTAATCCAACCGCCTATAATAGGACCTAAAGTCGGAGCAAGTATTACGGTTAACCCGAATAATGCCATTGATTGCGAACGTTTTTCGGGAGGAAAACTCTCCATTATTATTGCCTGAACTAAAGGCAAAATACTTCCACCGCCAAGTCCTTGAATAAATCTTGCAACTACTATCATTCCCATAGATTGAGAAATACCGCACATAAAAGAGGATACCGTAAAAACTATCACACACAATATAAAATAGTTTTTACGTCCCATTAATTTAGAAAAGAAATCAACAGTCGGAATAATTATGCCTGATGCAATAAGATAGCTTGTAACTATCCATATAGATTCATTTTGACTTATTGAAAAAGAACCTGCAATGTAAGTTAAAGCAACATTTGAAATTGTTTCATCCAATGCAAACATGAATACTGCCATAATAGCAGGTACAATCATGAGCCATGGATTTATTGACGGTTTCCATACCGTTTCTTGTATTTCGGCAGTTTCAGACATTTTAACCTCTTATATGAACTTTAGGTACAACGCTCATACCCGGAATTATTTTATAATCTTGTATTTCTTCTTCATCGGTAAAGATAATTTTAACCGGAACTCTTTGAACTATTTTTACAAATGAACCTACTGCATTTTCAGGCGGAAACATACTTGATTTTGCACCTGATGCCATTTGTATACTGTCAACTTTCCCTTTAAAAGTATGGTGAGGATAAGTATCTATTTTAATATCAACAATCTGTCCTTCTTTTATATGTCTTAATTGATTTTCTTTGTAGTTTGCAACAACCCATGTTTTATGCGGAACTATTGTAAATAAACCCGTACCGGGGTTAACATACATACCCTTTTCAACTCTTTTTGAAGAAACGGTACCGTCTATAGGCGCATATATATTTGTATATGACAAGTAAAGTTCAGCTTGACTCATCAACGCTTTTAATTCGTTAATCTCGGCATCTGCAACTTTATTCTTCTCATTACCCGACATAACCGCCTGATCGGCATTTACCATATTTGCAACGGCATTATCATACTTTGTCTGCGCATTATCCAATTCTTGCTTTGATACTGCTCCATCATCATAAAGAGATTTATATCTGTCCAAATCTCGTTTCGCCAAATCTATTTGAGATTGATAAGCATTATAATTTGCTTTTGCATTATTTTGATTTAATAATGCTCTTTCATATCTTGCTTTTGCCTGCGCAAGTTTTATTTCATAATCATTTGTTTCTATTGTTGCAACCAGGTCGCCTGCTTTTACGCACTGATTATCCTCCACATATACGTTTGTTATCTCACCGCTTACCTTAGGTGCAACATCTACTGTTGTTGTTTCAACATAAGCATCATCCGTGCTTTGAAAGTTTAAAAGTTCATATATAAAATAAATTCCTCCAAATAGAATTATCAGAATACTTAAAGTTAATACAATCTTTTTCTTTCGTGCTTTTTTATCTTTTTCGTTATCTTGTTTCGCTTCGTTTTTTTCTTCTTCCATTTTTATCTCCCAATCTAGTTATATGGAAATTTAAATATATTGATTTTTCCATAGTAGGTATGTTAACATATCACTATCCGTTTGGCAAGTATAAAAAAGAGGAGAGAAATGAAAAATATACCGGCAATATTAATAACAGCAGGAATATTGGCAGGAAATACACTGCCCTGTTTTTGCATTGAAGAAAGTGTAGATATAGAAAAAGTTATCCAAACAAATATCGAAAAAATTGAAGAAACCGTAAATAAATTTGATTATATAAACCTCCCCTGGTGGGAAAATTTTAATGACCCTTATTTATGCGAATACATTGAAAAAGCAATAAATTACAATCATAATTTAAAAATAGCAACAATATCCACAAAAGAATATTATGAAGCGGTCAAAATCCAATTTGCGAACCAATTGCCGACAATAGGCGCAGGATTTGCACCTGCCTACGTAAAAATGACAGAAACTACCGAAAGCGGATTTCAGTTTGCCCTTCCTTTGCTTGCTAATTATGAAACCGATATATTTTTAAAAAACAGAGATAAAACAAAATCCGTAAGAAAAAATTACGAGATGTCACTGCTTGACGAAAGAAGCATATATATAGCTGTTGCTTCTGCTGTCGGAAGCACTTATTTGAATATTGTTAAATTTGATAAAGAAATTGAACTTCAAGAACAAATAGTTAATGAAAGAAAAACTATTTTTGATTTAATGTCAAAAAGAAATAAGCACGGAATAACATCAACCGCTGATACAATAAGAGCAAACAAAGCTTATGTGGAAGCATTATCAGAATTAACGGAACTTGAAAAACAAAGAGATTCTCTTTTGCATTCTTTATGCGTATTAATCGGAGAATCAAGCGACAATACAGACGGTATTATCAGAAAAGCTTATGATGAAATTAATTTTACAGGTATAATACCGAAAACTATAGATTCAGATATTATAGAACAGCGTCCTGATTATTTAAAAGCGCTTCATAACGCAGAAAAAGCAGGAATTGATGTAAGGGTTGCGAAAAAAGAATTTTTGCCGTCATTTAATATTTCAGGACTGGCGCTATTTAATGCCTCCGATTTAGGCAAGGTTTTTAATACCTCAAGAATGCTTAGTGCCATTGGAGGTTTTGCGGGGTTTGATATTTTCAGAGGCGGCGCTAAAATTGCCAACTTAAAATTAAAAAAACATACCTATGAAAGAATTTTAGAAGAGTATATGCAAACTAATTTAACAGCTGTACAAGAGGTAAATGACGCTCTTTTATTCGTAAAAAAAGATAATGAAAAACTTGCAAATACATTACAGCAGCAGGATTTTGAAGCAAAAGATTATAACTTTTATCAAAAAAGATATGAAAAAGGCATTGTTTCAAAGCTTGATTTGTCACAATCAAAAGAAAATCTTCTTACAATAAATAAACTTGCGGTAAATCAGCAGACTGAATGTTACATTGATTATATAAGTTTATATAAATCCGTCGGAAGTATGTTATAGTAACTACGGAGAAATATGAGAAAACATTGTATTCAAAGCTTATTTTATAATATTGAACAAACTGCAAGGGTTTGCCATGCAGGTGCTGAAAATTACTTAAAAGAACATGCACAAAGCAAACTTACATTGGATGAATTTATAATTATAGAAACAGTTTCCTGTTTTCCTGATATTTGCCAGAGAGATTTAGCTAAAATGATTTTAAAAGGAACTTCTCATACAAGCAAACTACTTAGTGTTTTAGAAGAAAAAAATTTTATTGAAAGACCTATAGATACAAAAGGGAACAGAATTGTAAGAAAAATAATTGTAACGGATTTAGGAGCAGAAACATTTAATTTTGTTTCTAAAGTACTTGATAATTACATAAAAAGTATAGAAAACGTTATAAGCAAAAATGAAGCTGCTGATTGCGAAACCTTTTTAAACAAGATAAAAGAAACTGTAATTAAATCCGGAAATATTGTTTTTGAATAAAACTATAAAGAATGCTTTATAAAAGAATATATTAAAAGTCTGCAATAAACAAAAACAATTATCTCTGATTTTATATATTTCAACGTAATTTAACTTAGTTTAGTAAAGCTTTATATGTACAGCCGGCACCGTTCATACTGTTTGTTGATGTATTTGAACAATAAGAGTCAGTATCATAATAAACAGTGCCTTTTGCACCTTCCGGCAATAGATTACCGTCATCATTAAGCTCAAACACAAATAAATCTTTACCCAGCCTGTTAGGCTTTTTGCCGAATCCGTTAACATCAACTGATATATAATGTATGTTGTTAGTTATACTTATACCTTCAAAAAAAAGAAGCGAGCCGTCAGATAATACAAACTGACCGTCATCAAATCTTTTTTCCATAATGTCATATCCGTTATATGTTTTATAAACATCGGATGAATTACCATTACCGGAATATGCATCTATTGGTATACAGGAAGAATTTGCTCTCGTTTCTCCGCAATCATATAATATATTTAGATACGGTATAAATACATTAATAAGCTGCTCATTATTATAATCAGAAGTCATAGCAATATCTGAAGCTATAACTCTCTCTCCGTTTTCCGCCTGATATCTGTCTAATGCCTGTTTTAAGACTGAATAGTTTTTCTTTAGTGAAGATTTTAAAGCCTGCTCCTGATAATTCGCAAATATAACAGGAACGGTGATTGCCGCAATAACCCCTATGATTACAAGGGATACTAGTACTTCACTTAAAGTAAAAGCTTTATTTTGAACATGTTTCATTATATTTGTTCCCGAACATTATTAACATATACAACAATATCTTGGTATATATACCATGATATTAGCATATACACTAAGATTGTCAATATAGAATTTCAAACCGCTAAAATTAAATTATGATTAAAATAATGTTAAGAGAATTAATGTGGCAAAAAAACTTATCAGCCATTGAAATACAAAGAAGAACAGGTATTCACGCAACGACAATTTCAAAAATAATTAACGGCAGACATACGAATTTAGCCTTGGACACCATTGATAAGCTTTGTGATGTATTGGATTGCAAAATACAGGATTTACTGATTTTTGAAAAAAACATTAAAAAACCTAATCCTTAGTATTTTAATTCTTCTCCAAAAACAATATCTCCAATTTTTTTATACGCAATTAATTTTTTATTTACAGCTTTTATTTCAGTTCGTAGATATTTCTATTAATTATTACGAAATATGAAGGAATTAAGTAGTCCAAAGGG
>JAJQHF010000234.1 GCA_021199975.1 Candidatus Gastranaerophilales bacterium | reverse complement strand
CCCCCCCCCCAGTTGAATGCCAATTAAAACATTAACTAACAGATAGAGACCTTACATATAAAGGTATTTGACTTTTTACTGTTTGATAAATCCTAAAAATTACGTACTTATGTCAAACTGGTCGTTTAACATTTATTTTATGAGGCATATCTGATATGCGAAAGATTTAATTCTCATTTATTTTATACATTTAATTTTAATAATCTTTTTTAAACAAATAAAAATAATCATCATTAAAAAAAACAGAGGGTTAAAGAGTACAGTGCAATCACCTAATATAGATTGGGAGGTAATTATGGAATATAAACCTATAAACATAATGCTTGTCGAAGACCATAAATTAATAAGAGTCGGAATTAGAACATTATTTGAAGAAACTGACGGCTGCTGCGTTGTTGCGGAAGCTGAAACAGGGAAAGAAGCCGTTGATAAAGCTTCAATTACAAACCCTGACATTATTTTAATTGATTTGGGGCTGCCCGACATGTCCGGATTAAAATTAATAAAACTTTTGCAAGACAAAGACTTAAAATCTAAAATAATAATACTATCCTCTCATAATAACGAAGACGAAATTGTAAAAAGCTTGTCAATGGGTGTTTATGCATATGTTTTAAAAGACATTAACACGGAAATGCTTATATATATTGTTAAAAGCGTTTTCAATGGAGCAATGTGGCTTGACCCAAAAGTAGTTCCTCTTTTGAGAAACAAGTCAGAATCAGTTGTCCCGCAAAAACAAACGTCAAGAGCAATGTTTAAAAATTCTCACGCAAATTTGACCCAAAGAGAATATGAAGTTCTTAAATTGGTTGTAGACGGAAAATCAAACAACGATATAGCAAAAGAACTTTGTATAAGTGAACACACTGCAAAAGCACATGTTTGCAACATTATTCAAAAGCTTGTAGTGGATGACAGAACACAAGCCGCCGTAAAAGCCATTAAAGAAGGTATTGTATGATAATTATTTTTTTAAAGTAACAAAATATTAAATTATATTCAAAAAATAACAAAAAAAATTATAATTAAACTTATAATATAGTGTTTGTGAATGTTGAGAAAAAATCGGAGGATGTATGCCTAATATAACTGAAAATCAAAGGAAAATTGATATAAATGAGCTGCCTGCCGAAATCCCCGATTTTTCAACCTCTTTTGAGTCAAAGGACTCACTTATTAAAAAGTGGATTATAAATTGGATAAAATCCGCTATATCTAAAAATACAATTAAAGAAAATGATATTTTGCCGAAAAAATCGGAAATTTCAAACTATCTCGGCGTAAGCACGGGAACCGTTCAAAATGCCATCAGATATGTTGAAGACGCAGGATATTTAAAATCAAAACAAAAATTAGGCACTATGATTTCCAATTGCACAAATCCTTTTTCGCAGTCCGAAAAACTTACATCAAAAAGAGAAAAGGCAATTTCCGCAATAAAAAAAGCAATATTGCAAAAGGGTTATAAAATAGGCAAGCCTATTCCTTCTACCCGTAAAATGTCTGAATTTATCGGACTTTCACAAAATACAACCAGGCTTGCTTATGAACACCTCTGTTCTATAGGTATATTGGACTCAAAACAAACAAGAGGCAATGATTCTAACTGGTATTTAAAAGAAATCCCCGAAATAACAACGGGAGAGCTAAAGCAAATAGAAAACATGTCCGCAGATACTCTGGTATTTAAGCTTACAATCGAATTAAAAAAACTTCTTTCCGAAAAATATTCAATTGGAGATAAAATTCCTTCTCATGAAGATTTGGCTTCAATGCTCGGTGTAAGCGTAAAAACAATTCACGATTGTGTAAAACAACTTAATAAAGAAGGAATTGTAATTTCAAGAAGAGGAAGATACGGAAGCATACTTGCACAAAATCCTTTATCACCGGTTTTTGAACCGTTAAAAGAAAACTCAATATTTGCAGAAGCCAAAGATGCGGCATTCTACAGCTATAAAAAAATAGAGAATAAAATTATTGATTTAATTAATAATGAATATAATAAGAATGATAAACTTCCCTCTATGTCAGAGCTCGCAAATAAGTATGAAGTAAGCACAAATACAATCAGAAAAGCTCTTATTGCACTGGAACAGGAGGGGTATGTTACTTTCGGCAGAGGTAAATACGGAGGTACTTTTGTTATAGATAAACCGTCAAATTCCGATAAACAGTCATACCAATGGATATCTATTAATCCAAAATACATATAGTTTTACATTAAAAAAACAATTTATTTAATTATTTTTTACACAATAAAAGTCAATTCCCTATTGACTTCTTAAAATTAGTACCGGTCGGAGCATGAAAATTTCTAAAATAAATGATAAAATAATTATAGTATATAACTCAATTCGGTCGAAAGATATTTTATAATCGTTACTAAAATTTAAAAGGAGGCTACCCTATGTCGAACACTGCAACACAATTTTCACAAAACTCAACAAACATTACTTCAAAATTTACCGAAGAATTTGAAAAATATTTAAAAAAACAAGCTTTAAAAGCGACCTTTAACGGTTGCGATATAGAAACATTCAGCTGGTATAAAAAAGTGTTAGGCATAGGTTGTTAGATATATAAAATAATTGCAGTTACAAAAGAGAACCTTAAGGGTTCTTTTTTGTTGTTTATATATTTGATAAAATATTAGTATGAAAAAATTTATTGTTTGTATTTTAATTTGTTTTTTTATAAACTGCACATGCTTTGCAAGAGAAGAAAAATTAATTATATTTGATTCCTCTGTCAGCATGCTCGACGTTTTTTCGGGTAAGCCTAAATACATTATTGCGGCGGAGGAAACAAAAAAAGTTTTGGACAATATGCCTGATAGCGATTATATCGGTTTAAGAACTATCGGTGTTTCTATTGATGCAGGATTAATATACTTAATACAAAATCCCGGCGAATTATGCAAATCAACTCAACTTGCCGTACCAATCAGCAGTTATAATAGAGATACGATTAAATCTAATTTAGACTCATTATTTCCGCTCGGAACAACTCCACTGACGTATACGTTAGATTTGGCAATAAATTATGATTTCTCAGATTACGCTTCTCTAAAACATATAATACTTATAACCGACGGCGCAGAAAGCTGCAACGGTGACCCTTGCAAATATATAAGAGAAATTATGAGAACAAGAAATGATATTAAAATTGATATTATTGCTATAGGGGTCAATGCTGAAGATTTTAAACAGTTAAAGTGTCTAACGGATAATACGAACGGCGCTGTTTTTAATGCAATGAACCCGAATGAAATAGGACAAGCTCTTAATAATATATTTACACCTGATTACAACAATAATGTAAACAGTATCCGCCAAAACAACTACAATAAAGAGAATATAATATATAAAAATTACATGTTTGAAACCCTTGATTAGTGACTTATACAGTGTTTTTTGATAAAATCTAATTGGATGGAAAGGTTAAAAAAATTGAATAAACTGACTGCATTTATATTTTTTTTGGTATTTTTTACTCAATTGTCTGCAGTTAAAGCACTTTCATATCAAAATTTTGACGGGAAATACAACTATAATCAATATGAAAATAATCAAACTAATGCAAATATAAATTCAGGTGATGATGAAGTGCTATTTATTTTGGATGCATCAGGAAGCATGACCGCAAAAATGGGGTACAGCCCTAAACTATATCACGCTATTGATTCTATAAGAAGTATATTAAATGAGTCGGGAAATACAACAAAAATCGGACTTAGAGTTTTTGGATACAACTTTAATAATTCCGACAATCTATATGGCGGCGGTGTTCCTCAAAGTCGTGCGGATTTAGAAACTTTATGCCGGGAATCTTCACTGGTTTTGCCTGTTGCTAAATATAATTCATCTAATATTTCTGACAGACTCTCTCAACTTAGAGCAAGAGGGCAATCTCCAATCGGCTACTCTTTAAGACAGGCTGTTCAAAATGATTTTTCAGATGCGTCGCTGCTTAAACACATCATTTTAATTACGGACGGCGGTGAAAACTGCGGCGATGACCCGTGTCTATATATAAAAAAACTTATGACTTTGAGAAATGATTTTGTAATTGATGTAATAGGAATTACTGTTGATGACAACGCATATTCACAGCTAAATTGCATTGCACGGGAAGGTAAGGGAAAATATTATTCAATTGATAATGCGGATGATTTTAAAATTAAATTTAAGCAGGCTTTTAATTCCCATACTAATATGTCTAAAAAAAACAATACAAATGACCCCGTTGAAAAAATCTTCAAAAAAACCTCCGGCAATACCGGAGTTATCTATAGAAATTATGCTTTTCAATTTGAGAATTGAGAATGCAAAAAAAGACCAAAAATTGATAAAAATTTTAATTTCTCCGCAAACTCATAAACATGAGTATAATGACAAGGCAAATAATTTTTGTTAATATATGCTTATAATTACGGGTGTAACATGAAAAAGTATTTTTTCTTAATTTATATTTTACTGTTTGCGTGTGTATGCACAGCTTTTGCGGGTGCAAATTATACGTATTCAACACCATCTACGTACAATTATACTCAAGATAATACAGATAACGAAAAAGAAAAAATTCTTTTTATTGTTGATTTTTCAAACAGCATGAATGAACGGCTTGGCTATAAAACAAAACTGGATACCGCTCTTTCAACAATGAAAGAAATTTTACAGATGATACCAGCAAATACACAGGTAGGTCTTAGAGTTTACGGACACAGAACAGGTTTTACACCAAAACAAAGCTGTACGGCTTCACAATTAATATCTCCGGTTCAATCAAATAATGCGGCAAACATATATGCAAAACTAACCTCAATTAATGCAGTCGGTTGGACTCCGATAACATATTCTCTTAAACAAGCAGCTTACATTGACTTTGCTGATACTTCATCTAAAAAAAGAATTATTTTAATAAGTGACGGCGGTGAAAACTGTGATGAAAGTCCATGTGATTTTATAATAGAATTAATGAAATACAGAGATGACATAAGGATTGACGTTATTGCGCTTGCTATAGGGGATGAAGATGCGAATAATCAATTAAAATGTGTTGCGTTAGTCACTTCGGGTAAATTTTATAACGCAAATACAGCGGCCGAGCTAAAAAACAGTCTGCAAGATTCTTTAAACCTTCAAAAAGAAGTACAGGCGGAAATTATTAGTAAATAATGGAATTTTACATTAAAAAGATGATATATATTCAGCTCTAATTTTGTAAAATTGTATAAAAAGGAGATAGTTATGCCGGAATATCTTAATTTATACAATGTTTTTGCAGCTGTAAGCATATTTTCAACCGTTTTTTATGTGATAAAATTAGCAATATTTATGCTGACAGGTGCCGATGCAGAGGTAGATGCTCAATTTGATACAATTACAGAAACGGAGGTTTCTTTTAACTTTCTTTCAGTTCAATCTATATTAGCATTTTTTATGGGTTTTGGCTGGTCAGGACTTGCGGCAGTTACCCAATTTGAGCTTGACGGCAAAATTGCACTTGCTATAGCAATACTTGTCGGCTCTGCTTTTATGTTTTTATCTGCATATTTAATGTTTGGTGTGAAAAAATTAAATAAAAATATCAAAGTTAATTTAAATGAACTGGAAGGAAAAACGGGAAAAGCTTACACAAGCATTAATGCTAAATCAGAAGGTCAAATTGAAATAGTTTTAAATAACAAACTAACAATTTTGAATGCTATTAATATAAGTGATGAAAAAATTGAAGCTTTTTCTCAAGTAAAAGTAATAAAAGTTGAAGATGACGAAATACATATAATTAAAGAATAAGAAAGAAGGAGAAAGATATGTTTTTAGACCCAATGTTTATGATTTCATTTGGAGTGCCTGCTTTAATTCTTATTGCAATTTTAATGTTTATTGCAAACCAGTACAAGCGATGCCCCTCAAATAAAATCATAGTAGTTTTCGGTAAAACCGGAGGTAATTCAACTGCAAAATGCGTCCATGGCGGAGGTACATTTATTATCCCGCTTATTCAGGATTACGGAATTTTATCACTTGAACCGATGGCAACAGACATAGACTTGAGAGGCGCTCTCTCAAAAGGTAATATTCGTGTTGCTGTTCCCGCTACATTCACTTTTGGTATTTCAACAAAAGAAGCCATTATGATAAATGCGGCAGAACGTTTATTAGGTTTAAGCAAACAAGATATTATTACACAGGCAAGCGACATTATTTTAGGTCAGCTCCGTCTTGCAATTGCAACATTGACAATTGAAGAAATCAATCAGGACAGAGAAAAATTTCTCGAGCAAATTAACTCTAACGTAAATATGGAGTTAAATAAAATCGGATTAGAAATTATTAACGTAAATATTAAAGATATTACGGATGAATCAGGTTATATTGATGCTATCGGTAAAAAAGCCGCTGCGGAAGCTATTAATAAAGCAAAAGTAGAAGTTGCACAACAGGAAAAATTAGGCGCCGTTGGTGAAGCGGAAGCTAACAAAGAAAAAGAAGTTCAAGTTGCGGAACAGACAGCTCAAACATTAATTGGTAAAACAAATGCAGAAAAAGAACAGCGTGTGCAAACTGCAAATATCAATTCAACAGCTGTTATAGGTGAAGCGGAAGCGGATAAAATCAGAGAAGTTCAGGTTGCGGAACAACTTGCACAAACTCAAATAGGAAGAACTAACGCAGAAAAAGAACAGCGTATTAAAACTGCAAGCCTTGAAGCAGAAGCGGTTGAGGGCGAAAATATAGCTAAAGCAAATATAGCTGACTACAATGCGACTCTTGCAGTTAAGCAGGCAGATGCTTTAAAACTTGGTGAAATAGCTAAAGCAAATGCAGAGCGTGACGTATTTATCGCACAAAAAGAACAGGAAGTAGCTAAGTTAAAGAAAGAAGAATTGGCAAGACAAGAAGTAGAAAAACTTAAAATTCAGGTTGAAGCTGATGCGGAAGCAGAAAGACAAAGAAGAATAGCTAATGGTGAAGCTGATGCAATAAAAGCGAAGTATTTTGCAGAAGCAGAAGGTGTTAAAGCCGTACTTGAAGCAAAAGCTAAAGGTTATGAAAACCTTGTAAAAATAAGCAATAATAAGCCTGAAATTGCTACAAGCTTCTTAATGATTGAAAAAATTGAAAGTATTGTTGAAAAACAAGTTGAAGCTATTAAAAATATTAAATTTGATAAAATCACAGTATGGGACGGCGGTTCAGGCAGTGAAAAGGGCAGCACAACGGCAAACTTTATGCGTGATTTAATAAAAGCACTACCCGCAATGCACGATTTAGCAAACCAAGCAGGTGTCGAGCTTCCTCAAATACTTGGCAAAGTTGCGGCTCAAGAGGAAGTAAAAAATAATGACGAAATAAATAAGTAAATTATTTAGTAAACAAAAAAATAAGCGGTTTTTAAAAAACCGCTTATTTTTACGATTAAATTAATTTACTGATAAAGAGGTGCCAATTTAGCTTCCTGCTGAGGAATTACCCCTTCTTCTATCGGAAGATATACTCTGTAATCAATAACGGAGAAGCAGTTATCAATTGATTCTATCTTCTTTAATTCTTCATCATTTATAGAACCCGAATCTATCATATCAGCAATTTTTTCAAATCTTTCAACATGTTCCATAAATCTGTCCGTTGCATAATCTTTGGCTTGCCATGTTGTAATTAAGAAAGGCCAATCAGAACTTTGAAGAAGTAAGTTTTCTCTTGCAAGCTGATTTAAAGCTCTGTGAAGAAGTTTATCCTCCGGTATTTTTTCGTATTTTGAAGCAATATCAATAATTCTTTTTTCGCAGGCATGAATAATAGGCCACATCCATTCTGTTAAATGATTCATCCATACATAGAAATGACCGCCTTGTCCCCATGAACTTTCAGGGATTTGAATTGTATCAACCGGCGGATGTTTTTCCAGATACTCGCCTGCCGTACATCTTTCAATCTCAGGAATGAAGTTATTTAATTTTCTTATAACTTGTTTTATAAATTCAATACCTTCAAACCACCAATGTCCGTATAATTCGGTATCAAATGACACCATAAGCAAACCTTCTTTATTATTTGCTTTTTTATAATCATTTAATA
>JAJQHF010000073.1 GCA_021199975.1 Candidatus Gastranaerophilales bacterium | reverse complement strand
GAAGGAATGCAGTCATGAACCCTATAGTAGAAAATTTAGGAAAAGAATATTTAAATAAAGAATTACCGGAATTAAATCCGGGCGATACTGTAAGAGTATCTGTAAGAATTATAGAAGGAAATAAGGAAAGAACACAGGCATTTGAAGGTACAATCCTGAAAAAAAGAGGCAGTGGTGTTGGTAAAACAATTACCGTAAGAAAAGTTTTTCAAGGTGTCGGTGTAGAACGTGTTTTCCCTGTATATTCTCCACGTATTGAAAAAATCACTATTGTCAGACACGGTGATGTTAAACGTGCTAAGTTGTATTATTTGAGAGAACGCTCAGGTAAAGCAACTCGTATTAAAGAGAAGATTGAAAAAAAATAGATTAGGAATATTATAACAATAAAAGCCATAGTCATTGTTTAACTTTGAGTATGGCTTTTATTTATAAGATGAGGTTAAAATGGAGTTTATTCACTGGTACCCCGGACATATTGCAAAGGCGGAAAAAAAGCTTAAAGAACAGCTTAATATAGTGGATGTTGTAATTGAGGTTTTAGATGCCAGAATTCCTGTAAGTTCCGCATATCCAGATATAGAGAAACTATTGAAAGATAAGCCCCGTTTAATATTGTTAAACAAATCGGATTTAGCCGATAAAGAGCAAAGCAAAAAATGGACAAAAATACTAAAAGAAAATACCAAATATCCCGTTATTGAAACAAGTGCAAATGATAATAAAGATTTATCTAAAATTTTAAACAAAATAATAGAGCTGGGGCAGCCTAAAATTATAGCTCTTGTTAAAAAAGGATTATTGCCGAGAGCAGTCAGAGTTATGGTTGTTGGCATGCCTAATGTAGGGAAATCAAGTATTATAAATAAATTGATAAAAAAAACAAAAGCAAAAACAGGTGCAAAAGCGGGTATAACACGTGAACAACAATGGGTAAGAATAAATCCGAAATTGGATTTACTTGATACTCCGGGGATTATTCCGCTAAAACAGGAGGACCAAAAAAAAGCGTATAAATTGGCATTTGTTGATTCAATCGGAGAAAATGCTTATGATATTGAAGCTGTTGCGGAAATTTTTATTAGTGAAGTTAATAAAATATATCCCGATTTAATAAAAAACTATTATAAACTGGATGAAAAAGAAAATACAGATATTTCAACTATAGCACTAAAGCGTAATTGGCTTGTACAAGGCGGTAAACCCGATACAAAAAGGTGTGCTCAAAATATTTTAAACGATTTTAGAACAGGCCGACTCGGAAAACTTACATTGGATATAAATGAATAAAAGATTTGATTTTGATAGAGAAAAACTAAAAAATTTCGATTACATAATCGGAACGGATGAAGCAGGCAGAGGTCCAGGGGCGGGACCTGTTTTTGCGGCGGCTGTTTGTTTTACTTCTTTAGATAAAAATTTGATAAAAAAACTTGATAAGTTAAATGATTCAAAACAATTATCAGAAAAAATAAGAGAAGAGCTTTTTGAGATAATAATTAATAACTCAATTTATTCCATTAAACAAGGAAGTGTTGAGGAGATTGAAAAATTAAATATTTTAAGGACATCTCTTTTAACTATGAATAAATCTTGCTGTGAAGCAGCCGAAAAACTGGACTCGGAAAATATACTTGTTCTTGTGGACGGAAATAAAAAAATACCCGATTTTAAATATGAACAGCAATTTATTGTTAAAGGTGATTATAAATCAGCTTCAATTGCGGCTGCAAGTATTCTTGCAAAAGTATCAAGAGATATATTTATGAAAGAACTCGATAAAGAATTTCCGCAATATAGATGGGCTGAAAATAAAGGTTATTTAACACAGGCTCATTTAGATGCAGTTGATAAATTCGGACTTACAAAATGGCACCGCAAAAAATTTCTTCAAAAACATTTTGAAAAATCCGAACAATTATCATTGTTATAATCAGGATTATGCTTTTTTCATTTTTTCAATAATGGAAGTTGTGGATTTACCTTCTACAAAAGATATAAATTCAATTCTTCCTCCGGCTTCAATTATTCCTTTTGCTTCCGGAAGGGTTTCAATTGTATAATCGGCGCCTTTTGTATGTACATCAGGTTTTATTTTTAAAAGTAAATCTATAGGAGAAGTTTCATCAAATAATACAACGTAATCCACGCTTCTTAATGCGCTTAAAACTTCAGCTCTGTCATTTTCATTGTTTATTGGGCGGCTGTCGCCTTTTATTTTTTTAACTGATTTATCCGAATTTAATGCCACAATCAGCACATCTCCAAAACTTTTAGCTTTTTCCAAATATCTTACATGCCCGACATGTAAAATATCAAAGCACCCGTTTGTTGTAACGATTGTTTTGCCGTTGTTTCTTAATATACTTAATAGATTTTCGATATTTTCCTGTTTAATTAGCATTTCTTTTTCCTTTGCATAAGAGCCTCCTTACGGCGGGCAAGGAGCCAGCTGCAGAAGGCGGCTCCAAACTATATAAAAATCGGATATAATAATTTGTTATATCCGATTTTTTATATTAATTATTATTTTTCTTCTTGTTTTACAAATTCATTTTCTGTTTCGGGGGTATTTTTTGCAGCTTCTTTTATTTTATTTTGAATATTATCGGGATTGTAGTTTTCATCAAGATATTGAATATTTGCATTTTTTCTTAGTTCTTCAATTTTGTTTTTTAAAATATCCACTTTATCCATGCTTTCTAAATAAGCAATTATATCTTTTTTGCTTTCTTCAAAAGACTTGGTTCCCGCTTCAGTTCTATCCGTAACCATTATTATATGATACCCGTACGGAGTTAAAATAACCTCACTTATGGTATTAGGCGCCATTGAGAAGGCTTTATTTGAGAAAGCTTCAACCATTTCTCCTTCTGCAAAAAATCCTAAATCTCCGCCTCTGATTGCGCTTGCTGTATCTTGTGAATTTTCTTTTGCTGCTTTAGCAAAAGTGGAGGGAGCTTTTTTTACTTTTGCTTGGATTGCCTGTGCTTTTTTTAAATTTTCATTCATTATTGCTTCTGTTTTTTGCGCAAGTTCTTCATCTGAAATATCTTTATTTTCTTCTTTCAGCTTAGCCTTTATTTGTTCCGGGTTTGAGGCTATTAAAATATGAGAAGCTCTGACTCTTTTCGGATTTTCAAATTTATCTTTATTCTCGTCATAATATTTTTTTGCTTCTGAGTCGCCAATTGAAACCATTGCAATTGAATCAACAAATTTCTTCATTTTAATTTCGGCTTCCAAATCTTTTTTGAACTGTTCATAAGTAACTCCGTTAGATTTTAAAATCTGTGTAAATTGTTCTTTAGAGCCGAATTTGTCCGTAATTTCTTTTTCTGCCGTTTCTAAATCTTCTTTGGTAACGGTAATTTTATTTTTTTTCATTTCTTCATCTAAAAGAGCCTTTACTATAAGCTCTGCAACAACTTTATCTTGAAGCATTAATGAAAAAATATCATCTTTATCTTCTTTTATATCAATTCCCATTTGAGAGAACATATTGTTTGACGCAACTGTTTCATAAGCTTTATCAAATTCGCTTTTTGTAATAACCGTATTATTAACTTTAATAATGCCGCTGTCGCTCTTATGCATTGAACAGCCGGTAAAAACAAACATTGCAAGCAATGCGAATACCGATAATTTCAGTTTATTCATATTTTTCTCCTTGGATTAACTAACCTTTATTATTTGGATTATAATCATATCCTATCTTTAATATATGATAAAATAAATTAGACAGAATGTTAAATAATTCTTCAAAGTTTAAGTAATTCCTATTCAGAAGTAAAATGCTTTTGCCGTCTGTGCAAGTATTTGGGGCTAAAGTATATTTTATATATTTCGTAATATTTTTGTCTGCTTTTGCTGTAATTATATTCCATTCGCCCTTAGAAAGATTTGTATAAATTCTGATAAATGAATCTGTTTCCCGAATTAGAGATATTCCCGCCTGAGAGGCAAGGAGTCTTAAATGAACAAGTTTTATAAGATTTTCAACAGGTTCAGACATTTTAGAAAATCTGTCTTTCCATTCACTTTGAATTATTTCAAGCTCATTTATGGATTTAACATCAGCTAAACGTTTATATTCAATCATTTTTTGTTCTTTTGAGCCGACCCATTCATCAGGAATATAAGCAGTAACATTAATATCAACAATGGCGGGTTTATATTCAACTGTTTTCCCTTCTTGGATTTCTTGTACAGCTTCTTCTAATAACTGACAATATGTATCAAATCCTACATTAACCATTTGACCGTGCTGTTTTGTACCTAAAACGTTTCCGACACCTCTTATTTCAATATCACGCATTGCTATTTGATAGCCGCTGCCTAAAGTTGTGAATTCTTTTATATATTTAAGTCTTTTGACTGCATCGGAGGTTAAATTTTTTGATTGTTTATATAAGCAGTAACAAAATGCCTGACGGTCGGTTCTCCCGACTCTTCCTCTTATTTGATAAAGCTGTGCGAGTCCGAATTTATCCGCATCATGTATTATCATTGTATTTGCATTGGCTATATCCAGTCCCGATTCAATTATCGTGGTACACAAAAGCACATCATACTCACGATTAAGAAAATCAGTCATAATTCGTTCAAGTTCATTTTTATCCATTTGACCGTGTGCAACGGCAAGTCTGATATTAGGCAGGAGGTTTTTAAGACTTTGTGCAAATTCATATATACTTTCTACTCTGTTATAAAGATAAAAAACCTGGCCTTCTCTTTCTATTTCATAATTAACGGCATTTTTGACAATAGATTCTTTAAACTCCGAAACAAATGTTTTTATCGGTAATCTGTTTGTAGGGGGCGTATTTATTATGCTCATGTCCTTTATACCAGAAAGCGACATATATAAAGTTCTTGGTATAGGTGTTGCGGACATTGTTAAAATATCAATATTTTTCTTTAATCTCTTTAATTTTTCTTTATGTTTTACTCCAAATTTATGCTCTTCATCAATAACAAGCAGCCCCAAATCTTTAAATTGAATATCATCCTGCAAAAGTCTATGCGTACCGATAACAACATCAACTTCACCCAAAATAAGCTTTTTTATAATTTCTTTTTGTTCTTTTGGGCTTTTAAATCTCGATAAAAGTTCCACTTTAACAGGAAACGGTTTAAAACGTTCAGAAATTGTTTGATAATGCTGAAGGGCAAGGATTGTAGTAGGAACAACTATTGCAGCTTGTTTTGAAGACATAACCGCCTTAAAAATTGCCCTGATTGCGACTTCCGTTTTTCCGAAACCGACATCTCCGCAGATAAGCCTATCCATTGGTTTATCTGATTCCATATCTTCTTTTGTTTGTGATATTGCCTTCATTTGGTCGGGAGTTTCAGTATAGCCGAAAGCATCCTCCATTTCGTACTGCCAGATACTATCCGGTTCAAATGCGTAACCTTGAGATAATTTTCTTACCGCATATAAATTAATTAAATCCTGCGCAACATCTTCTACTGCTTTTTTAACTTTAGATTTTGTATTATTCCAATCATTACCTCCCATTTTGGATAAAGAAGGCAATATACTGCCAGAACCCCTGTAACGGCACAGCATATTTATTTGTTCCGCCGGAATGTGGAGCTTATCTCCGTGAGCATATTCTAAGGTTAAATAATCTTTTTCTTCATTATCTATTGTCTGTTTTGAAAGTCCTTTAAAAATACCTATTCCATGCACCATGTGTACTATATAATCACCTTCTTTTATATCGTTTAAGGTTTCAATAAAATCAAGGTTTTCTCTTCTATAGTTAAAACGTGTGCCTGTTATATCTTTTGAACGTTTATTAAAAAATTCTTTGTCCGTTATTATTATCAGTTTGCAATCTTCGATTATACTTCCCGAGAGAACTATATTATTTGTTATATATACGGAATTTTTTTCTGATACATCATAAGAGAAGGGTATTTCATATTCTCTTAAAATTTCTTCTATTCTGTTTTTATAATCAGTTGCACTGATGATTCTATAGTTTTGATTAAGCTTTTCTTTTATAAATTTGGCGATATCATTAAGTCCGTTTGCAAAATACGGAATTAATTCCGTTGTAAGTTCTATATTTATGTCAAATTCATCAGAAAGAAAATTATCAAAATATATTTTTTGATAACTGCTTACGGTTGTTAAAAATTCACTTAAACCTAAATGATTATTATGTTGAAGCGGCAGAGTAAGTTTGGTTTTTATATTTTCTTCATATTGTTTTTTTAAATTTTCGTCAGTTTGTTCGTATTTTGATTTAAACTGCGTATAATCATCAAAAATAAAGATATATTCTTTTGAAATAAGTTCAGGTATTACTTTTAATTCATGGTTAAAATATGGCTCATAATATTCAATACCTTCAAAATAATTTTCATTTTTAAGCTGCTCTATAAGTTCAAGCTGATTTTCATCTTCTTTATCAATAAATTTTTCAATGGTCTTATAAGAATTTTCATCAAGAATAAATTTATATACAGGCTGAATAACCGCTTCTTTTTCTTTTGATATGCTCCTTTGATTTGAGGCATCAAAAGTTCTTATATCAGTTACTGTATCCCCCCACAATTCTATTCTGAAAGGATTTTCATTTAAAGGAAATATATCGATAATATCCCCTCTGATACTGAATTCTCCTGCATCCGCAACAAGCGTTTTTCTCTTATATCCCATTTTTACGAGTTTAAAAGCAAATTCATCCACATTTATATCATCATTTATTTTTATATTTATATTATTTCTTTCAAAAAAATAACTATCCGGAAACTTTTCAAAAAGAGCTTTTTGCGGAATTATTATGATATTATTTTCATTTTGATTTTGAAGAATTTTAATTTGATTTGAATATTTGTATAAATTTTTTGAATTTACATCATATATTGAACCGTCTTGATAAGGGAAAATAACGGCATTTACACCAAAGAGATTTTTTAAATCGTTTTGATATTTTAACGCAATCTGTTCGCTTTCAGAAATAAAAATAATCTTTTGCTTATTTTTTAAAAGTAATTGCGCAAGAATTATTATTTTTGCACTGTTTGTAATTCCGCTCAAAGCAAAAGACACGTGCTTTTTTAACAGTGCCGTGATTTTCTCGGTGTATTCACATTTTATATTTTTAATAAATTCCCGCATTATCCAAATTGTAAAACCATAATATTAATTTATCAATTATTTATACGATTTTTCAGCAGTATAAATATGTTTTAATAATACAGGGAATTGGAACAGGGAAAAGATTATGAAAAAAAAATTTTTGATTTTATCAATAATTACAATGATGACAGCCGGTATAGCCTTTGCGGACGGCATGGTATTTGACCCTACGGAATATTCTATAGACTATACAACATCAACAAAAACCCCTTCAAAAACAACAACATCAACGGTACAAACCTCTTCTTCAACTTCAAATGCTCAAATAGAATCAAATATAAAAGAAGCTTCAAGTTATGCGCAGAATACTGTTTCAGGTCAAGCGGCAAATTTTAATAATGCTTTATATGAACTTGACAGCGCACAGGTTAATATTAGAAATGAGTTGTTAGATTATCAAACAAAATATCAGGAAATTGATACTCAATACAAGCTTATAAAAGAACAAAGAAGGGTTTTAGGCGAACAGGTAAAATCTGTTGAAAAAAGAATTAAAGAGATTGAACGTTCTAAAAACCAAATAAGAAAAACAATGATATAATATTTAAGACTCTTGCTTTATGTAAGAGTCTTATTATAAGGAGGTTTTTCATGACAAAACAGGCGAAAATCATCATATTTTTATGCCTGTATGTTTTAGGAATTATTACATTTTTATCTGCTTACTCCGCTTTATTTATACCGGCGGTTATTATTACGGCGGTATTTTGTCTTTTAAAAAATATTCTGCCTTCAAAATTATTGTTTACTTTTATATTTGCTTTCGTTTTAGGATTTTTTAATTCATCGATACATTTATTTTTTGATGATGATTTAACCCCGTATTCGGGGAAGAATATTACCGTAAAAGCAAAGGTACAGACAATTCCTGCCAACAATATTAAAGACAGAACCAAATTTTATGCCAAAATTTCTTCTATTGAAGCCGATGATGACATAACAAGTG
>JAJQHF010000136.1 GCA_021199975.1 Candidatus Gastranaerophilales bacterium | reverse complement strand
TATGTTAAAATTATAAAAAAAAATTTAGCGGATATTACACTAGATTAGATATAAGGAGATAGTATGAAAACTGCAAATCAGGATATAAAACCGATTACAACAAAAATTAATCAAAACGGAAATATTGAAATAGGAGGATGTGATTTAGTTGAACTTGCAAATAAATACGGAACTCCTTTGTATGTATTTGATGAAGCTACAATTCGGTCAATAACAAGAAGCTATAAAGATGCATTTAAAAGCTGTAAAAATATAAATATGATGTTTGCGGCAAAAGCATTTATGACAAAGGCTGTTTGTAAAATTATGGAACAGGAAGAGTTTGGCTTGGATTTATGCTCGGGCGGAGAAATTTATACTGCGAAATCATCAGGTTTTGATATGTCAAAAACTCTGTTTAACGGAAATAATAAATCTTATGATGAGTTAAATTATGCCTTGGAATGCGGAGTCGGAACCGTGTCTGTCGATAATTTTTTTGAATTGGCATTACTTAACGATATTGCAAAGTCACAGAACAAAACCGTAAGAATATTATTAAGAATAACCCCCGGAATTGAGTGTCATACCCATAAGTATATTCAAACAGGACATTTGGATTCAAAATTCGGATTTGATTTAACAAGATTGGATGAAGCTGTCGAGTTAATAAGAGATGAGTATTCTAACCTCAATTTATCGGGGCTTCATGCCCATATAGGCTCTCAAATATTTGAAAAAAATGTTTATTTTGATGAAGTAGGCGTAATCTTTAAAGAAATAAAAAGAATAAAAGATAAATACGGGATTACTCTGCATGAAGTTAATATTGGCGGCGGTTTAGGAATAAAATATACGGAAAAGGATACGCCCGTTTCTATATATGAAATAGCTGAAACTATTATAAACTCCGTTAAAATTCATTCGGATAAATACGAGATAGAAGAACCTTCAATATTTATAGAACCCGGAAGAAGTGTGGTAGGTACGGCTGGAGTAACTCTATATACTGCAGGAAGTTCAAAACAAGTGCCAAAAGGAAGAAAATATCAGGCTGTAGATGGCGGTATGTCGGATAATGCCCGTCCAAGCCTTTATGAAGCCGAATATACCGTAGAAATTGCAAATAATCCGAAAGGAGAAGCCTGCGAAAAAGTTACAATAGCAGGAAAACATTGTGAATCAGGAGATATATTAGCTAAAGATATTATGCTTCCCGAAATAGAAGAGGGCGATACAATCTGTTTCTATACAACAGGGGCATACGGCTATTCTATGTCGAGCAATTATAACAGAGTATTAAAATCGGCTGCAGTACTTGTAAATAATGGAAATTCTGATATCATAATTAATAGACAGTCGTATGAACAATTATGTGAAAATGATATAATTCCGGACAGGTTAAATTAAATAAATGCTTGATACAATATTGAATATTTACAGAGATTTTTTTACGGGAGGTTCTCTTGTTAACAACCCTGCCGCTTTTTCTGTAAAGGATTTTTTGCAAATTCTTATTGTAATTCTTGTTATAGCATATTTGTACATGAAATTTATAAGAAATACTCAATCAGAAAAACTGGTAAGAGGGATTTTATTATTTTTAATTTCCGCCTGGGTATTCAGTGCCGTATTAATTGCACTTGAATTTCAAATTTTAGGTCAGATAGCGCAGTATTTATTAAACGGTCTTTTATTATCTCTTGTAATAGTATTCCAGCCGGAATTAAGAAAGCTTCTTGTTCATTTGGGACAGACAAAGTTTGTTGCTAAAAACTTTTTTAATTTTAAGAAAGACAGCAAAGATGAGCAAAAAACAAATGTTATAAAAGAAATAACCGAAGCGGTAAAATATTGCAGCAGGGTTAAAAGAGGTGCTCTTATAGTAGTGCAGAAAGAAGAGGATAAATCTTTTTATAATGAAGTGGGAACGGATATAAATGCAGATATTTCAGCTGAATTAATATTAACCGTATTTTTCCCTAATACCCCTCTTCATGACGGTGCAATGGTAATCCATAAAGATAAAATATTAGCGGCAGGTGTATTGCTTCCGCTAACTGAGGATCCTAAATTAAGCTGGAGATACGGCACCAGGCACAGAGCGGCAATAGGGGCAAGCGAAATATCAGATTCCGCCTGCATTGTTGTTTCGGAAGAAACAGGCGATATTTCAATTGCAATAGACGGAATTCTTAGAAAATATGATGATATAACTAAATTTAAAGAAGACTTGGGAGTAATTATAGGGGAAGAAGATTCTGATAAAACAGAGAACGCATTTTTTCAAAACTTCCTGAAATTAAGAAAGAAATAAATTATGAATCCGATTGAAAAAATTTCCGCTGAAAAAGTTTTTGCAGTATTAAGAATGCAAGAGCCGAATGACATTAAAGATATAATAAAAGCATTAACGCAAGGCGGTATAAGTATTATTGAGATTGTTATTGACTCTCCTGATACGGTAAAGATTATTGAAAGTATAACAAAACAAAATGACAGACCTATGATTATGGCAGGCGGAATAATAACGCAAAGACAGGCTCAAATTGCAATAGAATCGGGTGCTGACGTGGTGGTTTCTCCTGTTTTTCAAATGAATCTTGTAAGGTTGTGTAAAAGCCAAAGAATACCTTTGATAATGACCGCAACTACTCCTAATGAAGCATATTCGGCTTGGAAGGCAAGAACAAGACTTATAAAAATTTCTCCTTCAAACCCCATGGGCGGTGCAGAATACATTGAAGATATGCTTAGACCTATGAAATTTATAAATGTTATAGCCGCAGGCAGTATTAAAATTGATGATATACCTTCTTATCTTAAAGCCGGAGCAAAAGCCGTAGGGATAGGCAGGGCTTTATATAAAGATGCGGATTTAAATGAAATAACAAAACGGGCAAAGGCTGCTGTTGAAAAGACAAAATTATAAACAGAGGGATATAATGACTAAATTAATTTTTGAAAAAAGCAAAAAGGGTGTAAATGGTATAAATTTAACGGAAGAACCTGTTGATTTTAGCTTCATAAATAAGGAGTATTTGAACGATAATAAAGATTCAATTTTACCTGAAATTTCAGAACTTGAAGTAATGAGGCATTATAAAGAACTTTCCGATAAAAATTTCTGTATTGAAAAAGGATTTTATCCTTTAGGTTCATGCACAATGAAATACAATCCGAAGGTTAATGAAATGCTTGCATCTTTAGAGGGTTTTACTGATTTGCACCCGTTACAAGAGGATGAGGATTCTCAGGGGGCTTTAAAATTAATGTATAAATTGCAGGAGGCTTTAAAGAATATAACAGGGATGGATGCTGTTACGCTTCAGCCTGCAGCGGGTGCGCATGGCGAGCTTACGGGAATGATGATTGTTAAAAAATATTTTGAAACAGCAGGTGAGAACAGAAAAAATGTAATTATTCCCGATTCCGCTCACGGTACAAATCCTGCAAGTGCTTCAATGTGCGGATTTAACATAATTGAAATTAAATCTAACGAAAAAGGTCTTGTTGATTTAGAAGCATTAAAATCGGTTTTGGATGAAAATACAGCCGCTATTATGCTTACAAATCCAAATACTTTAGGGTTGTTTGAAGAAGAGATTTTAAAAATATCGGAGCTTGCTCATAATGCAGGTGCTTTATTGTATTATGACGGTGCGAATATGAATGCAATTATGGGGTATACAAATCCTAAGTTAATGGGATTTGATATAGTGCATATAAATCTTCATAAAACATTTTCAACTCCGCATGGCGGCGGAGGACCCGGAGCCGGTCCCGTTGGAGTTACGGAAAAATTAAAAGAATTCTTGCCTGTGCCGATTGTAGATTTTGACGGGCAAAAATATATAAGAAAATATAATCTAAAGCATTCAATTGGGAAAATAAAAGCTTTTTACGGTAATTTTTCGGTTTTTGTAAAGGCGTATGCTTATATATTACTTATGGGAAAAGAATTAAAAGAAGTTAGTTCATATGCGGTTTTAAATGCTAATTATATGATGAATAAACTAAAAGAATATTATTATTTGCCATATGACAGAAAATGTATGCACGAATTTGTTTTATCAGGGGAACAGCAGAAAGAACAGGGTGTAAATACTCTTGCAATTGCAAAGTGTCTTATGGACAGTAATTTTCATCCGCCTACCATTTATTTCCCGCTTATTGTGCATGAAGCCATAATGATAGAACCAACAGAATCCGAAACAAAAGAGCGTTTGGATGAGTTTATAAGTACAATGATAAAAATTGCAAATGATGTAAAAAATAATCCCGAATCGGTTTTAAATCATCCGGTTAATACTCCTGTCACAAAGGTGGATGAAACTCTTGCCGCAAGAAGGCCTGATTTGGCTTATAAAAAATCTTAATAAGGGAACTTTTCCGGATAATTAATTTCTTATATTTTATAATAGTCTGAACAAAATTCACGGTATCGGATAATTTTTTTGCTGTATAATAAAAGCAAGAAAGTAACAGGTGGACAAAATGTGGAATTATTCGGAAAAAGTTGTAGATCATTATAGAAATCCCAGAAATGTAGGTTCAATTGAAAATGCTGATGCAATTGGAGAAGCAGGCTCTCTTTCATGCGGTGATATGCTTAAATTGTATTTAAAAGTTGATAAGAATGGAATTATTACGGATGCTAAATTTCAAACTTTCGGATGCGGAAGTGCCGTTGCAAGCTCAAGTATTCTGACCGAAATGGTTATAGGAAAACATATAGATGAAGCCCGAAAAATTACCAATAAGCAGATTGTAGAAGCCTTAGGCGGATTGCCGCCTGAAAAAATGCACTGTTCCGTAATGGGGCATGAGGCGCTTGAAGCTGCAATCGCAAATTATTACAATGAAGAAATTACTATAAACACTGATGAAGAGCTTGTTTGCAATTGTTTTGGTATAACAAAATCTTTTTTGGAAAACGAAATAAAAATTAATAATTTAAAAACAGTAGAGGAAGTTATAAATTATACTAAAGCCGGCGGAGCATGCGGCAGATGTCAGGGTAAAATTAAAGAAGTTCTAGAGTCTGTTAACAAACCGGAGATAAAAGAAGAAAAACTTACCAAGACTCAAATGATAATAAAAATTAATAATATCATAGAAAAATATCTTTCTCCCGAGCTGAGAAAAGACGGCGGAGATATTGAGCTGATTGATGTGGAAGATAATAAGATAAAAGTTAAACTATCGGGAAGATGTCAGGCATGTAATCGTTCCCAGTTAACATTAACTCATTTTGTTGAAGCGACTTTAAGAGATCACATTGATAAAAATATAGAAATAATTCAGGTGTAAAAGATGACAAACTCAAAAATTGTATATTTAGATAATAATGCAACTACAAAAGTGGATGAAAAAGTTGTAGAATCTATGTTTCCGTATTTTTCCGAATCATACGGCAATCCTTCAAGTATTTATAAATTCGGAGGTAAAAATTCAGCTGCAATAAAAGAAGCACGTGAAACAATAAAGGACTTTTTCGGTGCTGAAAAATCAAAAGAAATATTTTTTACCGCATCGGGAAGTGAAAGTGCAAATATGGCAATAAGAGGTATATTATCATCTGACAGGTCATTAAATCATTTAATAACCACTAAAGTTGAACATCCTTGTGTGCTTAATTTGTATAAACAGCTTGAAAAAGAAGGATACCATGTAACTTTTATCGGAGTAAATGCCTCAGGCGAATTAAATACAGAAGAATTATATGCGGCAGTTACGGACAAAACAGCGCTTGTATCTTGTATGTATGCAAATAACGAAACAGGTGCAATATTTCCTGTTGAAGAAATTGCACAGAAGGTTAAATCCATAAATCCTAAAACCAAAATTTATGTTGATGCAGTTCAGGCGGCAGGGAAGATTAAACTTAATGTGAAAGATACCTTAATCGATATGATGGGAATTTCGGGTCATAAATTCCATGCTCCTAAAGGAATAGGCGCTTTATATGTTAAATCTCCTACTTTAATTACCCCGCTTATAATAGGTGGACATCAGGAAAGCGGAAAAAGAGCAGGTACGGAAAATGTTCCTTTTATAATAGGTATGGCAAAGGCGGCGCAATTGGCTCAAGATTCTCTTGAGTATGAGATAACTACAGTTAAAAGATTAAGAGATAAACTTGAAAAAGGTTTACTGTCTTCCATATATAATGCAAGACTTAATTCTGCCGCACATAACAGAGTTCCGAATACAACCAACATAGGTTTTGAATACATAGAAGGAGAATTAATTCTTCTTAATATGGATGATTTTGGAATATGCGCAAGTTCTGGCAGTGCGTGTACTTCGGGAAGCCTTGATCCGAGCCATGTACTAAAGGCAATGGGGGTTCCTTTTACGGCTCTTCACGGAAGTATAAGGTTTAGTCTCAGCAGATATACAACAGAAGAAGACATTGACTATACTTTAGAAAAAATGCCTTCGATTATACAAAAACTTACTAAAATTTCTCCCTTCCAAAAAGAACTGAAAGAACTTAGGGAACGAAAAGGTATTATTTAAGAGGATACGGAAAAACAAAAAAATGACATTTTTTTGTTTTTCAAACCCTGCTCAAGGTGTGTGAGATACTGGCTGTGTGTGTGATAGCACACAACCAGTATCGAATCCGTTCCCGAGAGTTTGCGAGAAAAATTTTAATTTTTCTGCAAACTCTTAAAGTAAATATAACCCACAAGATTTAAATCAATACTTCCGTACATAAGTCTTATTCTGTCATTATCTATTATTTCCGCATTGCAGAAGGATATAGACTCTTGTTCTAAATCTTGCTGTGTTTGTTTTGCGTTTACGGATAAAATCCGTTTTGTTCCTTGTGATAAATCCAAAACGTACGTATCGGGTGCAACTCTCCTGCAAGAAAGCTTATAATACCCCGGTTGTATCCATATTCCGTCTTCATTGTATGCCTGCATAGGAATCATCACCGTTAATGTTTGACTTAAATCATCATCAGGTGATTGTGATTTTGTAAATTCTTTTAAATGTTCTTCATCCATCATTGGAGAAAGCGGCTGCATATCTTTTTTCATTTTTTTTTGTTTGTTTGTTAAATTTCTTTCTTTTATTGCATTTATTGTTTCTTTTAGTTTTGAATCTGAAACAGGTTCTTGATTTTCAAAACCTTTATTAAAAATTGCAGTGTCATCACTCCAAACAGAAGAACTTGAATCTTCTTTTCCATAAGAAAACAGAGAAAAATTTGCAATTAAAACAAATGTTAAAAATAATCTTAAAATAACTTTCATACTTATATAATACTTATTTTTACAAATATGTAAAGAATTTGATATTATCTTAATTTTGAGCTGAAATCTGCCGTAACTCTTTCACCGACTTAAAAACACAATTTTATTTTATACATAATATGCAATTTTTGCATATTATGATATTATAGGGTCAGGAAAGTTTTATGAAAGTTGAGTCATGATGAAATACAGAAATGCAATTCTTCTTATTGCCGCAGTTATTTTATTTGCTTATGCAAGTTTTATAAGTATTTTTCCGGCAATATTGACAAGTGTTTTTAATGTAGAAAAGTTTGAGAAGGAATTATATGCTTCAACAAACTTAGTTACAACTGTTGATGCTGTTAATTTTAAAATTAAACCTAATTTGGATATGGTTATAACTATTAATAATTGGTCAACTAAGTGGATTGAAAATCAGGATTGTTTTGATGCGGGCGTGATACAGCTTACAACAGGACCTTTCTGTATTTTTACAAAAAATTTCAAAATTAAAGATTTATACTTAAAAAGAGTTAAATACTTAAATCAAGTATTGGATAACGGAATAAATAAATTGGAATATTTACCCGCTTCTTTCAATTCGGAAATTTTTGGTGCGAAAAAAATAACGGTAATTTCAGGTCCCGTAAGAGTTAAAAGTTTTAAAATAAAAACAGTTACACCTTCTGAATATAATGAAACATATAAAAATGAAGTAAATTTCAGTGAAGAAAATGTAAGAAATTTTCTTTTGAACTATTTATTCTCCGGGGTCGTTATTAAATAAGGAAAAGGATTTATGTTTGTGAAAAATAAAATATTTTCAATTATAGTAATATTAACAATTTTGTCTGTTCCATTAATGGCATGTGCTGTATATTAT
>JAJQHF010000007.1 GCA_021199975.1 Candidatus Gastranaerophilales bacterium | reverse complement strand
ATATAAAACTTAATTTTTATTAATATTTCTAAAGTTTATTTTTTTTTTGCCGATAAGTTATATATTGGCAATTTTTGGAGTGAAATTTAATGAATTTTGCTGTTCATAAATTATTTAATATGTTAAATAACTTAAAATCAGATAATATGTGTCCTTTAAGCTCGCCAAACAATGAAGTTTCAAATACAAATACTTTAAATAACTTATTTGAATATGACAGCGAGACGGGAAACTATAAATTAAGCGATGATTCTATTCTAAATGACAAAGAAAAATTTGTACAGGCACTGATTGACAATAATGCTGATGCTGATTTATCGGAAGAAGAGCTGGGTCAGATTTATGATGCGGTTGCGTCAAGAGACGGTAAAGAAGGCATGAGCGAAGAAGAGTTAAAATGGCTTTCCGGTCTTGCAAATGAAAAAGAAGAAGAACTTGGTACCGTCATTAACGGTAACGGAATTAATGAACTTGATATAAAAGTTTATATTGAAACGGAAAGTCTTTTTTCAGCAACAGAAGAGACAGATGAAGTTGAAGAAACAGACGATGATGATACCGTAATAATACCGAATGATCATAATTCGGCGGCAGAAGAAACAAATACATCATATTCAACAAATTCCTATACCTCAGATACAAAAGACGGAGAAATAACAGATACCAAACAAAGTGATACAGGCGACTGTTGGTTATTAGCGGATATAAATTCATTAAGTTATACGGAGGCGGGACAAAAAATTATTGAAGAAGCTCTTGAATATCAAGACGGATACACAACAGTTCATTTGGCAATAGGAGATGTTATTATAACAGATGAAGAACTAAGTGCGGCAAAAGAATCCGAATATTATTCCTCCGGCGATGATGATATGGTAATATTAGAGCTTGCAATTGAAGCAGCACGAGATGCTATTGCAAATGGTGATATTGAAGTAAGTGATGATTACCCGTATTTTAATCAAAGTGATATAACAGAAACAACGACGGGAGAATCTTCATTAAATGAAGGTATATCATCAGAAGCCATTTATCTTTTAACCGGGATAAAATATAACAATTATATTAAAACATATAGTGAAAATGAAATTAATGAAGAATTAGATGAATTTATTGAAAATGAAGGTTCAAATTATGTATTGACAGCAGGAACAAAAGAAAAAGTAACTGTTACTGATGTTAACGGAGAAAAAATAAATTTAAGCGGTCCGCATGCTTTTTCCGTAAAATCTGCTGACGAAGATACAGTAACTCTTACGGATCCATGGGATTCAAGTAAAGATATTGTACTTACAAGAGAGGAATTTATTAATTCTTTCTCATATCTGCTTAGTGTCGATTTATCGGAAGAGGGTGATACAAGTGATATAACTGTTGTAAACGAAGATGAAACAGCCTCCGGGGATGAAAATTAAAAGCTATAAAATTTTCTCAAAGAATACTATTCCGTATGCGTTTAATGATATATAAGAAAATTGTTCAAATATTAAATCAGAATTTAAATATTTTCCTTCTCCGGCATATTTTTGATTATCTGAATTAAATATTTCTTTCCACTTCCCTTTTGGAAACATAATTCCATAATTTTTTGAATAGGAAACAGATGAGAAATTAGATACAGAAAAAATTTCATTGTAAATTTTTCTTGAATAAATTGCGTGGATATCTGCCTGTTCATTAATTACTGTTTTTTCTATGTGACCTGTTGAAATTGCAATATTATGCTCGCAAAGTAAATTTAAATCTCTCACATATTTTCTTACAGCTTCATTGATGTATAAATATTTGTCAGATACAGAAACAGAGGATAATTTTGAGTCCAAAAAAGCGGGCAATCCCGGCTCATAACCTTTTTCTCTAAGATAATTTTCAGGACCCGTCGAAAATTTTCTAAAAAACTTAAAATAAGAAAGATTGGCTTCTTCATCACCTTGAAAGAGCATTTTAGGTCCGGGGATTGAATATATTTTCCCTATTACAAGCTTGTGCATATTAACAGCTTTTATGTAGGAAGCAAAAACCTGAGAAACAGGTATATCAACAGTCAATGAATTTTTCTTATAAAATTCCATTCTTTGTTCGTCACTCATTTTCTCAAGTTCTCCGCTAACAAGAGAAATAAGTATGTTGTGAGCACAGTGAGCTGCAATCTTACACTTTTGGGTATGACAGCAATCGCATATTTTGTCATTGAGTTTAAGCTCATTAACCATAATTTTTGAGATTAACCTTGTACCGTCAATATTACCGATTTCATCATGGCTCATCGGATATTTAACTCTTGATTGAGCAGCTCTTAATGAATAATCAAAAGCACAAAGATTTTTCACTCTGCAATCCCAAGAACCTAAAACAGATGCGGCAATTTGTTTGTGAAAGGGGAAATCCCATTCCGTATCAAAACCGAGAGAGGACAAGGAAACATTATTTTTTCTTATTTTATCGACAAATTTTTCATGGTACAATTCATTCTCTGCTGTTTCAGAGGCGCTGAAGGGTCTTGTTACTCTGTCATCATTATCTCTTCCGTCTTCTGCGATTAAGAAAGCATCAGGCATATGATAATTTATTTCAGCAACCATTTGTTTCATGGTATAATCACTGCACATAAACTTTGTCATATCAACACGAAGCCCGTCGCAATGATAGTTTATAATCCAATTTAAAGATGCTCCGACAATAAAATCTCTTACTCTTTTACTGTCTTCATCTTTTTCATAATTAAATTTATAACCAAAACAGTTATCCCCTTCTATATAAGGTCCGGTTTCGTGAAGCTGCGTAATATCAGGGCCTAAATGATTGGGGACTATGTCCATAATAACGTTTAAACCGCAATTGTGAGCATGATTTATTAAATTTTTTAAATCATCGGGAGTTCCGTATGTATGATTCGGTGCATATTTATCAACGCCGTCATATCCCCAGTTAAAAGAATATGTATTTTCAACAGGCATTAATTCAATTGCATTAAAGTGAAGTTCATTTGAAATTTTTTCTATTTTTTCTTTTGCCGCTAAAAAAGTACCCTCTTGTGTAAAAGTTCCGATGTGTAATTCATAAATTCTCAATGCTTCTACAGGAGTGAGTTTATTTGTATCATTTGAAAGCCTGCTGATTTTTTTGTAGTTTTGAGAACACATCCATTCGGAATCTGTCCACTCGAAAAGAGAATGATTATATATTTTAGACCACTTAAAATAAGAATCCTGCCACATGGAACAAGGGTCTTTTACGGATAGTATTTCATTTCCGTAATCAATCAAAAAACGGTATCTGTCACCGTTTGAAACAATTCCTTTCTCAATTTCAAACTGCCAAATTCCATTCGTAACTTTATTCATATTATACTTCAAAATCGGCTTGTTATACGGTTTTATCTCGAGCATAACATTTTTAACATAAGAAAAAGTAAAAAGTCTGAAAAAAGTATTTCCGTTGTCAAGAAAAAATGCGCCAAAAAACTTATTCCATGTATCAACAATACATGGCTGCTTTTTCATATTTATATTACGTATATTATTATGATTTTGCATATCAGCCCTATAAAATTAGTATTCAACAATATTTGATTTTTGTCTATAATTAAAGTATGCAAATATGGAATGAATTAACATATATTAATAAATCATCTTTAGCCCTCGGTTACTTTGACGGATTACATACCGGACACAGGTTAGTATTAAAAAATACAATTGCAGCAGCAAAGGAAAATAAAACTCAATCTACTGTTATTACTTTTAAATCACATCCTTTGAGCGTTCTTTCCAACCAAAATATCGAACAGCTATTGACATTAGAAGAAAAATTAACAATACTTGAAAATCTTGGAATTGATAATGTAGTTCTGTTAGAATTTGAAGATATTTCCGGTATTAGAGCGGACAAATATTTGGAAAATGTCCTGATAAAATACTTTTCTCCTGTAGCAATTACTACGGGATTTAATCATTATTTCGGATTTAATAAAGAAGGAAACAGCACTTTTTTAAGGGAAAACAGCCTTAAATACGGATATAAATATTATGAAATTCCTCCGTTCGTTGTAAATACCAGTATTGTAAGCTGCTCTCAAATAAGAAATATGATTCATCTAGGAAATTTTCAAGATGCAAATAAATTGTTAGGATACAAATATTTTGTATCAGGACAAGTTATAGAAGGTGATAAAATTGCAGCTAAACTCGGTTTCCCAAGTGCTAATATCAACTATCCGGATAATAAAATAAAAATTCCTCACGGTGTTTATTATGTAAAGGCAGAGGTTGAAGGAAAAAAATATAATGCAATTTTAAATCATGGTTACTCACCGACATTAAGCAATGAAAATGTACTCAAAACCGAAGCACATATTTTAGACGGGTTTAATAAAGATATATACGGTAAATTGCTCAAAATTTATTTTATAGCGAAAATCAGAAATCAAATAAAATTTGAAAATACAGATAAACTAAAAACTCAAATATATAGAGATATAGGGTTTGCAAATATATATCAATATTTTGACAGTTTCATGTAAATATTTTTATTTTAAACTTTAATATTTCAAAAGGATATTGTAAAATTTAATCATAATAATTTTAAGGAGAAAAGATGACTATTATCATAGAAGGAATGCTTACCGTTCAAAATCAAAAATTTTGTATTATTATTTCAAGATTTAATGAATTTATCGGTTCTAAATTGCTCTCAGGCGCATTAGATGAATTAAAAAGGCACGGTACAAAAGATGAAAATATTGATATAATTTGGGTTCCCGGTGCATTTGAAATTCCTCTGACTGTAAAAAAAGCAGCAAAGACAGAAAAATACAATGCTATAATAACCTTAGGTGCAGTTATAAAAGGTTCAACATCTCATTATGATTATGTATGTGCAGAAGTTTCAAAGGGTGTAGCTTCCGTAGGATTAGAAACCGGAATTCCTGTGATTTTTGGAGTATTAACTTGTGATAACTTAGAGCAGGCAATTGAAAGAGCAGGAACGAAAGCGGGAAACAAAGGGGCAGATGCCGCAAAATCCGCTATCGAAATGGCTGACTTAATGGAAAAATTATAAAAATTTTGTGGATTTATTCAATTTGTGATATCGGATATATTTTTCTTAAATGTTTAACAACATCTAGATTTATTTTTGGATATATTGCGTTTTCATTTTCTGTTTCAGCAGAAATAATATTCCTGTAGGACAAATATAAACCCCTCTTATAATAAAACTCCTCAGGTAAGACTCGAACTTACAACCCTTCGGTTAACAGCCGAATGCTCTGCCATTGAGCTACTGAGGAATATTTGCCGTCAATTAAATTTATTATGTAAATTTAATTAAGACAATTTTATGTTAGCATTAAAATATATATTGTAAATACCCGATGTTTAATCTTATAATATGGTTGATTATATAATTTATGATTAAAATAGTTAAATTCGCAGTTTACCTGCAATATAAATAAAAGAAGCGAAACAATCGCAGTTGATAATTGGAGAATAAATATGTTATTAGGTGTTAATATTGATCACGTTGCTACATTGAGAAATGCAAGAGGAGGAGATGAACCTTCCGTCATTCAGGCAGCAAAAATATGTATAGAAGCCGGTGCGAACGGGATAACTACACATTTAAGAGAGGATAGAAGACATATTACTGACTATGATGTCTTTGCAATAAAAAATGATTTAAATTGCAAGCTGAACTTAGAAATGGCTGCAACTTATGAAATGAAAAAAATTGCGCTCGAACTTCTGCCTCATTCTTGCTGCATTGTTCCTGAAAACAGACAAGAAGTAACAACAGAAGGCGGTTTGGATGTCGCTGCCCAAACTGAAAAGCTTAAAGAATTTATTGCACCTCTTATTGATGCTGGTATTCAAGTCAGCCTTTTTATAGATCCGGAACCCGGGCAGGTTAGCGCCGCTTCTAAAACCGGAGCACAATTTATTGAGCTTCATACCGGTGCATATTCATTGGCTTTTAAGCGCAAATCGGAAAAAAATGAATTTTCAAAACTAAAACAGTCATGTTCACTTGCCCATATGCTTGATATAAAAGTAAATGCCGGACACGGGCTTAATTATGAAAATGTAAGCAAAATTCATGAAATTGACGGAATTTATGAACTAAATATCGGACACAGTATAATATCAAAAGCAGTATTCATAGGGCTTGACAATGCGGTGAAAGAAATGTTAAATTTAGTTAATAAAATTTAATATTTTTTCTAAAAATGTCAAAAAAAAAACTTTACGTGTTTTAATTAGGTAACAAGAATGTGGGGTATATATGTCATCAGATATCTTTAATAATATGCAAATTCAATACACACCTAATCAGAAACAAAGTTCTTCAAGTGTTAAAGAAGCGGAAAAAAATCCTTCAGTTACCGTAAAAGAGTCTATTGCTGCTGCACCGGCATCATCAAAAAATACCGCCGAAACAGATACAGTAGAAATCTCATCAAATGATAAACAAAAAAATGGACCTGTAAAAAAAGTAAAAGGCTTCATTGCTAATATTAAGAAATTTTTTGCAAGTGCAGGTGAATACACAAAAGGTGCTGTAAAAGGCATAGGTTCAGGTGCCGTTGCAGGTTCTTTAATTTATACAGGCGGCGCTATTATTAATCATGTAAAAGCTAAATCGGCAGAAAAAGCAGGAACTGTTGCGAAGAAACTCCCAAATAAATTTTTAGCAGTTGCCGCTGCAGGAATTGCTATTGCAGGAAGCTTGTGGAACGCCTCATTAAATGCAACAGAAAGAAGTTCTAATATTGATTTAAGATGGCAAGGTCTTGATAACGGTAAAAAATAAAACAAGCTCATCTTAAAAAAATAAAACAGGCATTTTGATATTGCCTGTTTTATTTTTTTAATATTATGATATAATGACAATCGTAATATGTTATTAATTCGGAGGTATTATGAATAGAATTGATTTATTTAAACGTGATTTAGAAGAAAAAAGAGCGGTTAAAGTTATTGCAGGTATTGATAACTTTAATAAAGAACTTGTAAGAAATGTTGTAAGCGCTGCTGAAGCAGGTTCTGCAAGTGCTGTTGATATATGTTATGATGAAGAAATTATTTCTATGGTAAGAGAAATGACGAAACTTCCCGTGTTTGTTTCATCTATTATTCCTTCAGAGCTTGCAAATGCTGTTCAACTTGGAGCAGATGCAATTGAAGTAGGTAACTTTGATGCTCTCTACAAAAAAGGTAAAAGAGTAAGTGCTAATGAAGTTTTAGATATTGTAAACGAAACCTTAAGACTTTTAGACGGACAAAAAACATTTATATGTGTTACTGTTCCGGGGCATATCAATATTTCTGAGCAAATTTCTTTAGCTATGAAATTAGAAGAACTTGGTATTGATTTAATTCAAACAGAAGGTGCTGCTACTGTTTCCGTATCAGAAGCAGGCGCTAGAGGGCTATTGCAAACAGCTGAAGTTTCTATATCAAATACTATTGAACTTGTAAGAAATACATCAATCCCGATTATGACCGCATCAGGTATTACAACTACTACAGCGCCGTTAGCTTTTGCTTCAGGTGCAAGCGCTGTTGGTGTCGGTTCTTGTGTAAACAAACTAAATTCAACCATTGCGATGATTGCGGTTGTTAAATCTCTTGTTGAATCTGCTTCTCGCAAATCAAGCAATGAATTTGTTAATATATAATTTTTTCAAAAGGACGGTACTTACCGTCCTTTTGTTTTAGGGAGTATTTTTTGGATTTATTTGATATAAGTTCTATAAAATTTAAGTTACTTTCTTTTGATGAACTTGTTATTAATTTAGACAGACTTTCTCGCTTTAAGTTGCCTGAATACACATATAACAGAGTTTTTACCGATATTATTACAAAGTTTTTAATTAGTCCTAAATATTCAAAAAAAGAAATTGAAAGTCTTAGCCCTAAAGTAATTGCTTTAACTGTTCAAAAAATTTGGAATGAGTCTGTTAAAAATTGCGGTTTCTGCTCTAATAAAGAAAATTATGCTTATAAGGCTTTAAGTTTTATTATTAATAAAACTTTTTGTAATATTGATAATAAAACAAGACTGTTAATGAATACAAAATTAAATATATCAGCTATTTTAAATAAAATAGATTATAATAC
>JAJQHF010000184.1 GCA_021199975.1 Candidatus Gastranaerophilales bacterium | reverse complement strand
GGCGGAAGAAACGGAATAGGCATACAAGCAGGCTTCAGGTGGACACTCGGCAAAGCCCCCTCAAAATACACAAACTCCACAGGCGAAAAAAAATATATAAAAGCAAAAGCATAAACAAAAAGCCCTCCATTTTTAGGGCTTTTAAATTTATAAACTTTATGTATAAAAATGTATCTGTTTACTTAGATTTAATTATAATTTTTTTTTAATTGAAAATTGTTGTATAATATGTCTATGATTGATACAAAAGAAAATAATCCTGATAAATTGGAGCAGGCTCATTTAGATTTTATTTCAACGGTAAGTCATGAATTAAGGACTCCATTAACCAGTATAAGAGGGTTTGCTGATACTCTTTTATCTTCTTATGACAGATTAACCCCCGAACAAAGAAATAAATTTTTACATATCATTAAAGACCAGTCCAATCGCTTGATTAACCTTGTTGAAAATCTTTTAACCGTTTCTAAAATGCAGTCGGAAAAGGAATTGATGATATTTAAAGCAGTTGATGTAATTCCTTTTATTGATTCCGCCGTGCAAATGATAAAAAATCAATATAAAACTCATAATTATGTTTGCAATTATGAAAAAAATCTGCCGAAAATACTTATAGATACAGATAAATTTCAACAGATAATGCTGAATTTAATTGATAATGCTTCAAAATATTCGCCTGAAAATTCTGACGTTTATATAAATGTAAGTCAAAATTACAATGATAATACACTTATTATTTCTGTTAAAGATAACGGAATAGGGATAAGCAATGAAAATATTGATAAAATTTTCAATAAATTCTCAAGGGTAGATTCGCCGTTGACCAGAAAAATTCAAGGAAACGGCTTAGGTTTATATATTACAAAAACTCTTGTAGAAAAAATGAACGGAAATATATCCGTTGAAAGCTCAAAAGACGGAAGTAATTTTAAAATTATATTTAAAATTGCAAGCCCTGAAGATAACGCAAAGAAAATCAAAGAGTAAATTATGCCGGTAAAAGTTGTTTTAATAATCGACAAAAGAAAAGAGCAGTCGACAAAATATAAAAGAATACTTGAAAATAACGATATTTCCGTTTTTATTGCGGCAGATTTTGCACAGGCGCTGAATTTAATGAATACGCTTGAGCCTGATTTAATACTAATTTCGGATAGTCTTGATTTTGATATAAAAAAAGCAGTAGAACAAATAAGGGTTTTAACATATAATACAAGACCCGCTGTTGTTGCTCTGTCAAAATCAAACCATATACAGGACAAAATTGATATTTTAGATGCAGGTGCAGATGATTTTTTAAGTGAACCGATTAATTCAGAAGAATTTAAAGCAAGAGTTACCGCACATATAAGACGTAATTTTGAAAATTGTTTTTCCGAAAAAACAATGCTTTTTAACTCTAAAATATCATACAAAATGATAAGACGTGTTATCAATATTAACTCGCAATGGGCAATAATGCTTATTGATATTGATAATTTAGAATTTTACAGAGAAATATACGGGGAACTTGCCGCAGATAAATTATTGCAGACTTATTCAGCCATTATTAAATCAGCAATTGATACAGGTGATTATATAGGTCAACTTTCGGATAATGATTTTACCGTAATTACCAATAATGAAGAAAAAGCCGAAAAAATAGCCAATTATCTTGTTTATGCTTTCGATACCGTTGTATCAAAATTTTATTCGCAAACTGATGCAAACAGGGGGTTTATGTTTCTTCACGGAGATGATGAAGCAGAAGATAAAGTAAATTTGGTTTCTACCAGTATAGGAGTAATTTCAAACAAATATAAAAAATATAACGATTTAAAACAAGTTATCAGTTCTTTGATTTCAACTCAAAAATTGGCAAAATATAAAACAGGTTCAATGTACGTTATTGAAAGACCCGAAATAAGTGCAGATAATGCCGTGGAAAAGCAAAAATACAACAATAATATTTTAATAGCAGAACCCGACGAAGCACTTTCTTTATTGCTTGAAGCAACCGCAAGACTTCAAGGATATAATGTTAAAGTTGTTAATGAATTTGATGAAATTATGTCGGCTATTGAAGAATATTCACCCGCCGTTATAATTTTAGATGCAGGCAATTCAAAAACATTAAAAGGATTGGAAGTTTGCAGAAAATTAAAATTTGAAACAAAAAATTTAAAATCTAATATAATATTTACAACAACCGTTCATAATAAAGAAATGGTTTTAAATGCGGGGGCTGATTTATATTTGCCGAAACCTTATGAACTCTCTGTTATCTTCGGTTGGATAAAGAAATTTAACGAAAATTATAACGGTTAAGGAGGCAGTAATGAAGGTTAAAATAGAAAAAAAATCTATATTGGATGTTAATGCTGATGTTATTGTAGTTAATCTTTTTGAAGGTGTTAATACCCCGGGAGGTGTAACAGGTATTGTAGACAAAGCTTTTAACGGGATTATTTCGGATTTTGTTATACAAAAAGAAAAATTTAACGGTAAATACGGTGAAATATACCAACTTCCTTTAATAGAAAGCGGTAAAAAGATTTTTGTTACGGGTTTAGGCAAACAATCTGACTTTACTTATACAAAAATCAGAGATTTAACCGCAAAAGTAGTAAGAAGCTGTTCGTTAAGCAAAAATATTAAAAAAGTTGTTTCTATACTGCATGGTGCGGGTATTGCAGGATTATGCCCGTTTAGCTGCGCTAAAATGATAGCTCAAGGCGCAATTTCAGGAACTTATGTTTTTGATAAATATAAAACCGAAAAACAAGAAAATCCGATTGAAGAGTTTATTATTGCGGAAATTAATGATGAAAAATTTGAAAAAGCAAAAAAAGGACTTGAAGAAGGATTAATAATTGCAGAATCAGTCAATAATGCAAGGGATTTAATAAATGAATCCTCTCAATATTTATATCCTGAAACACTTGCCGATTATGCCGTTAAAAATTCAGGTGTAAAAACAACTGTTTACAACAAAGAACAAATCCAAGAAATGGGAATGAGAGCATTTTTAGCGGTAGGACAAGGCAGCGTTCATGAACCTAAATTAATCCACATGGAGTATAAAAGTGAAAATGCAAAGAAAAAGATAGCAATTGTAGGTAAAGGAATAACATTTGATGCGGGAGGTTTGGATTTAAAGCCGCCTTCATCCATGCTTACAATGCGTGATGATATGTCAGGAGCGGCTGCTGTTATATGTACAATGCAGGCAATATCAAAATTAAAACCGGATATTGAAGTTCATGCAATTGTTGCGGCGTGTGAAAATATGCCCTCGGGCAGCGCTTATAAACCCGGAGATGTTATAACCGCAAAAACAGGCAGAACAATCGAGATTGATAATACTGATGCAGAAGGCAGAGTCACTCTTGCCGATGCTTTAGCTTATGCGGAAGAACTGGGTGTTGATGAAATTATTGATATCGCTACATTAACAGGAGCATGCGTAGTTGCTTTAGGCACAGTTGCAAGCGGTATTATGGGTAATAACGATAATAAAATAAAAGAATTTATTGAAATTGCACAAAAAGCAGGCGAAAGATACTGGCAAATGCCTATGTATGAAGAATACGGCGACTCTTTAAAAAGTGATATTGCAGATACAAAAAATACAGGCGGAAGATACGGCGGAACATCAGCCGCAGGTATATTCTTATCTAAATTCGTATCTAAAGCCGATTGGCTTCACTTAGATATTGCAGGAACTGCTTTTTTAGATAAACCAAACTCAGAAGGCATTAAAAATGCAACAGGCATCGGAATAAGGAGTTTAATTGAATATATAATTCAATAACTCCGTAATTTTGTCTGAGAAAAAATTCACGATAAGCCGAAGGAGTGAGTGAATTTTTTTGAGTGACAACTTGAAAAGGTGAGCATTTTGACGGCGGCGAGGAGCCGGCGGCAGAATGCGACACTAGATTAGATAGCGGAAAGGCATTTCCATGTTTATAACCATTTTTATTATTTTAATATTATTTTTATGGTCGTTCCTGCTTTATAAAAGAATTACGAACATAGAAAATGTGTTAAAAGATGTTCAAGACTGTCAAAATAAATACTATAAAAAGCTTAACAGTTTAGAAAAAGAATTAAAGGAAATTAAAAATCCCACATATGAAACTCCTGCACCTGTTTCGGAACTTAAAGAAAATGAAGTGCAGGAGGCGGAACCCGTTATAAATGCTCCGGAATATAAAGAAAACTATAGTCAAAATATAAAAGAAAAAAACTATAGCAGTTTTGAAAATATTTTTCTTGGCAATATATTCACTGTTATAGGTGTTATTGCAATAATAACGGGATTTATAATATTTATAAAATTAATTTCTCCATACATCATTTTTACACCGTTATTAAAAACATTGATAGGTTTTACAACAGGCATTGCAATGATTTTAGGCGGTCTTTGCATGAAAAAAGACTCCTTAAAACGATTTTCCGAAATAATGATAGGTACCGGAGTTTCCGTATTGTTTACAACCGTATACCTTACAACAGCATTGTTTAAAACTTTTTCTTCGGGGGTTTGTATTATCTTAGCCTCTTTAATACTTATAGCGGCATATTATATAGCCGATAAACAAAAAACTGTTTCAATGATTGTAATTGCCCTGATAGGCGGTTACTTGAACATATTTTTCACAAATTTTATTTCCGATGTTAATTTAGTATTTGCTTATATTATATTTTTAAATTTATTATCAGTTGTTTATGTATATAAAAATCCGAATAAAGCAATAATTAATATAATTAATCTTTCGGCAACCTTTACAGGTTTATGTTTTTATGCCGTTCCTTCCATATTTTGGGGCGGAATTTTTAATGTTAATTTGGGGTACCCTCTTACTTTATGGGCAATTTATCTGGTATATGACATAATAAGGAAAAACAAAAATCCTGAAGTTACGGATAAAATAAACTTGTTAAACTGGTTTAATTTTGGAGTTCTAACGGTTCTTTCTCTTTTAATTTTTAGAGAAGAAAGAGTTAATATCGGAATATTTCTTTTATGTGTCGGTTTAATGTACAGCGGTATTATCTTTTATTTTGTTAAAACCAAACTGCAAAATTACAGACCTTATGTTTATTCAATGCTTATAACCGCATTTCTTTCAAATTTCTTTATGACAGAAGATTTGACAAGAATTATAATATGGTCTGTTGAAGCAATAACATTAAGCTACGTATTATATAAATATAAACAGAATTACCTCATAAATTGGATTCTTACTTTTTTAACGGCGGCAATGTTTAATGTATTGTTTGTTGATGGAGTTATAAGCGGGTATTCCGATTATATTCCCATTTTAAACAAAAGATTGTTAACCTTTATTTACCCTGTTTTAACTGCATTTTTTGCTTATTTAATAATGAAAAACAACGAAGATACCAAAGTAAAAAAAATATCTGAAATTATAAGACTCGGTTATATTTCGATGATATACCTTTTTATAATATTTGAAATAAATAATTTTATAAATTCGAAAATATTAGCATTTAATACAAATGAGCAATTTATAGCAGCTATGTTATATTCAATTATCGGTTTCAGATATGCGGTTCAAGCAGATAAAATATCTTTGCTGAACGGCTCAAGATTATTCAAAATTGCAGGCATGACAATAAGCATGTGTTCTTTGTTTACAATATTAATTGCAGGATATAAATATAATCCTATTATAAGCTATATTCCTATTTTAAATATAAGATTTATAGCTTACGGCGCCGCAATTACAAATGCAATAATTTATGCAAGAAGAAGATATAACTTTGATATATATAAATATTCAGGATTAATTATCGGTTTTATATTGCTTTATATAGAAATACAAGATTGTATAGAAAAATATTATTCAAATAACTGTAATTACCTTATTTCCGTTTCGTGGCTTTTATATGCCGCAATAATAACCATTATCGGTATTTTAAAAAAGCAAAAATATCTTAAAAACACAGGTATTTGTATAAGTATTCTAGCCGTTATACGAATTTTCTTTACAGATATGAATAATATTAACTCAATCTACAGGCTGATTACATTAATAGCTCTCGGTATAATATTTATGTTTACATCATATTTTTATAATAAAAATAAAAGTTAGGAGTACAATATGAAATTTCATACAAAATATCTTTGGTTCAACACAAAAAAACACAGAGAATATATAAATATAACAAATGAAATTGAGCAAGCACTTGAAGAGAGCAAAATACAGGAAGGAATGATACTTGTAAGCGCTATGCATATAACAGCAGGCATATATGTAAATGATGCCGAATCGGGTTTAATATCAGATATAGATAAATGGCTTGATGAACTTGCGCCGTTTGATATTAACTATAATCATCACCACACAGGAGAAACAAACGGCGACAGCCACCTAAAAAGTCTTTTAATCGGGCATGAAGTAATAATACCCGTTACAGAAGGAAGATTGGATTTTGGTCCCTGGCAGCAGGTTTATTATGCCGAATTTGACGGACAGAGAAGAAAAAGAGTTCTTATTAAAGTTATGGGTGAATAATGAAAATTGTAAAAACCGCAAAAACAAAAGAAAATAATACAATAACTCTTTTAGAAACAGAAAATAATAATGCTCCTAAAACAGTTTTAATTATAGGTGTTTTTCACGGTGAAGAACCGCAGGGCGAATACCTTATAAATGAATTTTTAAAAACCGATTTAAACAAAATAAAAAATAAACTTTTGATTGTTCCATGCTTAAATCCCGACGGTAAAAGAAAGAATATAAGACAAAATTCAAACGGTGTAGATTTAAACCGTAATTTTCCGACAAAAAATTGGTGCGTAAGCAGTAAAAAAGAATATTTTGGCGGAACTGAACCGGCAAGCGAAATTGAAACAAATTTTATGATTGATATAATAAACACATATAAAATTGATGCGGTATTATCTGTTCACGCACCTTTTAAGATTATAAATTATGACGGTCCCGCTAAAGGGCTTGCTGAAAAAATATCACAAATAACAGGCTATAAGGTTCAAGCAGATATAGGTTATCCAACTCCGGGAAGTTTTGGTAATTATATCGGAGTAGAAAGAAATATTCCCATTATAACTCTAGAACTTCCCGAAAATGAAACAAATGAAAACTTATGGAAAGTTAATAAACCTGTTTTTGATTATTTGGCAAATGAATATTAATTTAAAATTTAAGCAATTTTTTTAACTTTTTTTATTTCATCTTTTTGTTTTTCGTAAGCGATATAAAGGTCATAAGCACTTTGGGCATTCATCCAAAACTCGGGAGTAGTACCGAAAAGAGCAGCCAATTTAAGTGCCATAACAGGAGAAATCCCTCGTTTTTTGTTATAAATTTCGCTGATTGTTTTAATCCCGACATTTAAATACCGGCATAATTGTTTTTGTGTCAATCCGTATGGTTTAACAAATTCTTCAAGAAGTATTTCCCCGGGGTGTGTATAGGGTCTGTTCATAAATCATCCTTTCTTAATGATAATCAATAATTTGCACATCATAAGCATTTCCGTTTTCAAATTTAAACATTACTCTAAATTGGTTGTTAATTCTGATTGAACAATAATCTTTTAAATCACCTTTTAAATGCTCAAAATGATTAGACGGCGGTACTGTTAAATCTTGCTCCTTGCTTGCAAAATGTATCATATCAAGTTTTCTTTTTATAATCCTTTGAATACTGCTATAAATTTTTGAGTTAAAACCGTCAAATATTTTTTCGGTTTCTTTATCTTTAAAGGATTTAATCATATTATCATGTTATCACAATATGATAATAAAATCAAGATGAAAATTTAATTAATAATTAGTTTTTATAATTATCTCATTGCCTTTAATACTCTGTAGATTATGGTTAAATCATCATCAGAGATTTCGTTTATATTTTCGCAAATGTATTTTTTCTTATACTCTGAATCTGTTTTAAGGTGTTCAAAGTCAAACAATTCAGGCAAAGTAACATTTAAGGCTTTTGCTATTTCCATTAGGCTGCGTGAGGGGAAATTATGACCACATTCTATATAGCTGATATTACGTTGGTCTGTATTTATCATTTCCGCTAAATCTTCTTGGGTTAATCCTTTTCGTAACCTTAATTCTTTTATCTTTTTACCTATTAATATAT